>DATKFT010000289.1:0-5756 GCA_035544335.1 Pseudorhodoferax sp. | reverse complement strand
CCACGGGCGCGACGACCAAGAGCGGCATCGTGGCCCGCCAGCTCTACGCCGACATGGCCATCCTGGACGCCGAACTCACGCTGGGCCTGCCCCGCGCGGTCACGGCCGCCACGGGCATCGACGCCATGGTGCACGCGATCGAGGCCTTCACGAGCAAGCGGCTCAAGAACCCCTTGTCCGACGGATTGGCGATCCAGGCGCTGCAGTTGCTCTGTGCGCATCTGCCCGAGGTCTGCCGCAACGGGCGCAACAGCCAGGCGCGCCAGGCCATGCTGCTGGGTGCGTTGCTGGCCGGCCAGGCCTTCGCCAATGCGCCCGTCGCGGCTGTGCATGCGCTCGCGTACCCGCTCGGCGGCCGTTTCCACCTGCCCCACGGCCTGACGAATGCACTGGTCCTGCCGCATGTGCTGCGCTTCAACGCCGAGGCTGGCGCTGCCCACTACGCCCAGTTGGCCGAGGCCCTGGTGCCCGGCTGCCAGGGCAGTGCGCAGGACAGGACGCAGGCCTTCATTGCCCACCTCGAAGCGCTGATCGCGCAGACCGAGCTGCCGATGCGCCTGCGCGACCACGGGGTGACCGAGGCGTCGCTGCCGCAGCTGGCCGCCGACGCGATGCTGCAGACACGCTTGCTGCAGAACAACCCGCGCGAGCTCACCGAGGCCGACGCGCTCGCCATCTACCGCCAGGCCTTCTGAGCGTCCGGGGGCCGCCACGCCCTTGGGCGCCGGCCTGCCGGCCGCCGGGATGTGCTAAGGCGCGCGCTTGCGCGGCTTGATGGCGCCGGTCAGCCGGTCCTTGGCCTCCAGCACGCGCGTGACGGCCGCGCCCATGCCCATGAGCTGCATGGCGGTCTCGGGCGCGAGCCGCTGCACGTCGTCGAACCACTTCATGAGCCGGTCGATCAGGTCGTGCATCTCGCGCATGCGCTGCTGGGCATGGCGCTCGGCGTCGCTGGACGGCGTTTCCAGCAGGGCCGTGCGCAGCATCGACAGCGTGGGCTCGATCTCGCGCCGGCGCCGCTCCTCGGCCAGGATGCGGAAGATCTCCCAGACGTCCTGCGGCGCCTCGAAGTACTCGCGCCGGTCGCCACTCAGGTGGCGCAGCCGCACCAGGCGCCAGGACTGCAGCTCCTTGAGGCCCATGCTCACGTTGGAGCGCGAGAAGGCCAGCGCCTCGGCAATGTCCTCGGCGTTCATGGGGTTCTGCGCGACGTAGAGCAGCGCATAGATCTGCCCCACGGTCCGGTTGATGCCCCAGCGGCTGCCCATCTCGCCGAAATGGGCGATGAACTGGCGGTTGAGTTCGGGCAGCGCTGTGCTCATTCCAGAAATTGTATGGTTTTCAGAAATGACTGAAATTTCCTGCGGTGTTGAACGCAGGCGATCGCCCGGCGCAGGCTTCAGGGCCGCTTCTGGATCTTCACGCGGATCGCCGGCACGTTCCAGCCGCGGTTGCGCAGTGCGGACTGCAGCAGGGGCGCCAGGTGCCGCAGCTTGGCGGCCGCCGCACTGTTGTCCACGAGCAGGCACCAGCCCTCGTCGTCGATGGGGCCGGGCCGGACCCCGGGCCGCAGCGGCGCCGGGATGAGCTGCTGCACCGCGGCCAGCCGTTCGGAGGATTCGCGCACGAGCGCCGACAGCCGGGCCAGCGGCGCGGAATCGGCGACGGCCTGTTGCAGCGTGAACGAACGGCGGGGACCTTGCATGGCCCGGGATTATGGGGGGCTCGGACAAGCCATGGCGCCCGGCTTAAAATCGCCGGTTTGGCAAGCGCCGGGCCGAAGGGCCGGGCACGCCCCGCCATACTTTCCGGGTTCCACCGATTTCAAGGGATTTCGGTCGCCGGCTCGCCGCGCCATGCAGGGCGGAAGCCGGTGATCTCGTATTCATGACCACCAATTTCCTGACCAAGATCTTCGGCAGCCGCAACGAACGTTTGCTCAAGCAATACCGCAAGTCGGTGCAGGCGGTCAACGCGCTGGAACCCCAGTTGGAGAAGCTCTCCGACGACGAATTGCGCGCCAAGACCCAGGAGTTCAAGGACCGCGTGGCCGCTGGCGCCTCGCTGGATTCGCTGCTGGTGGAGGCCTTCGCGGTCGTGCGCGAGGGCTCCAAGCGCGTCATGAAGATGCGCCACTTCGACGTGCAACTGCTGGGCGGCATGGCCTTGCACCACGGCAAGATCTCGGAAATGCGCACGGGCGAGGGCAAGACGCTGACGGCCACGTTGCCGGTCTACCTCAATGCGCTGTCGGGCAAGGGCGTGCACGTGGTCACGGTCAACGACTACCTGGCCAACCGCGATGCGACCTGGATGGGCCGCCTGTACAACTTCCTGGGCCTGTCGGTCGGCATCAACCTGCCGCAGATGCAGCGCGAGCAAAAGCAGGCAGCCTACGCCGCCGACATCACCTACGGCACCAACAACGAGTACGGTTTCGACTACCTGCGCGACAACATGGTCTACGAGGTGCGCGACCGCGTGCAGCGTGGCCTGAACTACGCCATCGTCGACGAGGTGGACTCCATCCTGATCGACGAGGCGCGCACGCCACTGATCATCAGCGGCCAGGCCGAGGACCACACCCAGCTCTACCAGGCCATCCACAAGGCCGTGCCCGCGCTGACGCGCCAGGAGGGCGAGGCCGACCCGCGCACGGGCGAGGGCGTGACCAAGCCGGGCGACTTCACGGTGGACGAGAAGACGCACCAGGTGTTCCTGACCGAGCAGGGCCACGAGAACGCCGAGCGCATCCTGTCCAACCTGGGTCTGATCCCGGAAGGTGCCTCGCTGTACGACCCGGCCAACATCACGCTGATGCACCACCTGAATGCGGCGCTCAGGGCCCAGCACATCTACCACCGTGACCAGCACTACGTGGTGCAGGACGGCGAGGTCGTGATCGTGGACGAGTTCACGGGCCGCCTGATGAGCGGGCGGCGCTGGAGCGACGGCCTGCACCAGGCCGTGGAGGCCAAGGAAGGCGTGGCGATCCAGCCCGAGAACCAGACCATGGCCTCGATCACCTTCCAGAACTACTTCCGGCTCTACGCCAAGCTGGCGGGCATGACCGGAACGGCCGACACGGAGGCCTTCGAGTTCCAGTCGATCTACGGCCTGGAGACCACGCTGATCCCGCCGAACCGCGTGAACCGGCGCGAGGACCAACTCGACCGCGTCTACAAGACCACCAAGGAAAAGTACGACGCGGCCATCGCCGACATCCGCGAGTGCTACGAGCGCGGCCAGCCCGTGCTGGTGGGCACGACCTCGATCGAGAACTCCGAGATCATCGACCAGCTGCTGATCAAGGCCAAGTTGCCGCACCAGGTGCTCAACGCCAAGCAGCATGCGCGCGAGGCCGACATCGTGGCCCAGGCGGGCCGGGCCAAGATGATCACGATCGCGACCAACATGGCGGGTCGCGGTACCGACATCGTGCTGGGTGGCAACCTGGAAAAGGCCATCGAGGCCGTGCATGCCGCCAACCCTGGCAAGGACGCCTCCGCGCTGCAGGCCGAGGAAGCCGACGTGCGCGCGCAATGGGAAAAAGACCACGAGCACGTCAAGTCGCTGGGTGGCCTGCGCATCATCGCGACCGAGCGCCATGAGTCGCGCCGCATCGACAACCAGCTGCGTGGCCGCTCGGGCCGCCAGGGCGACCCGGGCTCCTCGCGTTTTTACCTGAGCCTGGACGATCCACTGATGCGCATCTTCGCGGGCGACCGCGTCAAGGCCATCATGGACCGGCTCAAGATGCCCGAGGGCGAGGCCATCGAGGCCGGCATCGTCACGCGCAGCATCGAGAGCGCGCAGCGCAAGGTCGAGGCGCGCAACTTCGACATGCGCAAGCAGCTGCTGGAATACGACGACGTCTCCAACGACCAGCGCAAGGTCATCTACACGCAGCGCAACGAGATCCTGGACGCGGCCGACCTGACGGAGCAGATCAAGGGCCTGCGCCATGGCTGCTTCACCGACCTCGTGCGCCAGTTCGTGCCGGCCGAGTCGGTCGAGGAGCAGTGGGACCTGCCGGGCCTGGAGAAGGCACTGGCCGAGGACTGGCAGCTGCAGGTGCCGCTGGCCGCCGAGGTCGAGGCCTCCAGCGACATCACCGACGAGGACATCGTCGAGAAGGTCATCGCTGCGGCCGATGCCGCCTTCGCCGCCAAGGTGGAGCAGGTCGGCGGCGAGCAGTTCACGCAGTTCGAGCGCATGGTGCTGCTGCAAAGCATGGACCAGCACTGGCGCGAGCACCTCTCGTCGCTGGACTACCTGCGCCAGGGCATCCACCTGCGCGGCTACGCGCAAAAGCAGCCCAAGCAGGAGTACAAGCGCGAGGCCTTCGAGCTGTTCGGCCAGATGCTGGACGCCGTCAAGAACAATGTCACCAAGCTGCTCATGACGGTGCGCATCCAGTCCAGCGAGGAGGCCGCCCAGGCCGCCCAGGACCTGGAGCAGCGCGGCGAGCAGGTGGCCAACGTGACCTACACCGCGCCCACCGAAACCGGCGAGGTCGAGACGCGCACCGAAGGCCAGAACGTGGGCGGCAACGCGCTCGCCTTCGATGGCCAGCGCGTGGGACGCAACGACCCCTGCCCCTGCGGCAGCGGCAAGAAGTTCAAGCAGTGTCACGGCAAGCTGGCATAAGGAGCCCCATGCCCGTCCATCTTTCCCCTCCGAACCCCGCAGACCTGCACGCCGTGGCCGGCGTGCGCATTGGCGTCGCCGAAGCCGGCGTGCGCAAGGCCAACCGCAAGGACCTCACGGTCGTGCTGCTCGACGAAGGCGCGGCCGTGGCCGGCGTGTTCACGCAGAACCGCTTCTGCGCCGCGCCCGTGCAGATCTGCCGCCAGAACCTCGCGGCCGGCCATGGCATCCGCGCGATCCTGGTCAACACCGGCAATGCGAATGCGGGAACGGGCGACGACGGCCTGGCGCGCGCGCAGGCCACCTGCGTGGCATTGGCGCAGCAGCTGGATGTGGCGCCCGAGCAGATCCTGCCGTTCTCCACGGGCGTGATCATGGAGCCGCTGCCCAGCGAGCGCATCATCGCGGGCCTGCCGGCCGCGCTGGCGGACGCCAGGCCCGACCACTGGGCGCGCGCGGCCGAAGGCATCATGACCACGGACACGGTGCCCAAGGCCTTCAGCACGCAGGTCGTGCTGTCGGGCGTGCCCGTGGCCATCACGGGCATCAGCAAGGGCGCGGGCATGATCCGGCCCAACATGGCGACCATGCTGGGCTACCTGGCGACCGACGCGAAGATCGCCCCAAACCTCATGCAGCAGCTGGCCCGCGACCTGGCCGACGCCTCGTTCAACCGCGTGACCATCGACGGCGACACCTCGACCAACGACTCCTTCGTCGTGATCGCGACGCAGAAGGCCGCGCATCCGGCCATCGCGTCCTGGGACACGCCGGATGGCCGCGCGCTGCGCGCCGGCCTGTTCGAGGTCGCGCAGAAGCTGGCCCAGGCCATCGTGCGCGACGGCGAGGGCGCGACCAAGTTCATCACCATCCGTGTCGAAGGCGGCCAGACGGCCGAGGAATGCCGGCTCGCGGCCTATGCGATCGCGCATTCGCCACTGGTCAAGACGGCCTTCTTCGCGAGCGACCCGAACCTGGGCCGCATCCTGGCGGCCGTGGGCTATGCCGGCATCGCGGACCTGGACCAGACGAAGATCGAACTGCACCTGGACGACGTGCACGTGGTCACGCGCGGCGGCCGCCGGCCCGAGTACCGCGAGGAAGAC
>DATKFT010000288.1:0-2113 GCA_035544335.1 Pseudorhodoferax sp. | reverse complement strand
ATTCTGCGGCGCGCGTTCGCATCAGGCCAACGAATTCATTTGATCCATGCATCAAGGTTTTTGATGCGGGGCTCCCTACCGGCGCCACAATGGTGCGCACATGAACCTCAGCCTTCGCCAGATGCGTGCGTTCTCGGTCGTGGCGCGCAGCGCGAGCTTCACGCTGGCCGCCCGGCAGCTCCACCTCACGCAGTCGGCCGTCAGCATGCTGGTGCAGCAGCTCGAGCAGGAGCTGGGCGTGCGGCTGTTCGACCGCACGCGCCATGCCGTCACGCTGACCGAGGCCGGCCAGCAGCTGCTGCCGCTGGCGCGCCGCATGCTCGAGGACCTGCGCCAGATCGAGGAAGGCGCGGGCGACCTGCGCCAGCTCAAGAGCGGCGTGCTGCGCGTGGTGGCGCCACAGCTCATGGCCTGCACCTGGGTGGCGGGCGTGCTGGCGCGCTTCGAGCAGGCGCACCCGGGCGTGGGCCTGCGCATCGTCGACGGTTCGGCCGACGACATCGTGGGCACGGTGCGCCGCGGCGATGCCGAACTCGGCATCGGGCCCGAGCGCGCCACCGGCGAGGACGTGACGCGCAGCTTCCTCATGCGCGTGCCCATGCGCCTGGTCTGCGCGGCCACGCACCCGCTGGCCGGCCGCGAGGCCGTGACCTGGCGCGAACTGCAGAACGAGCGCTGGGTGGTGTACTCGGGCGACTTCAGCCGCTACGTGGAACAACGCCTGCACGCGCACGACGCTTCGCTGTCGATGCAGACCGCGACCGAGGTGCGCTACCTCACGACCGCGCTCGCGCTCGTGGGCACGGGGCTGGGCGTGGCCATGGTGCCCGACTACGCGCGCAGCTTCGCGGCCAACTTCGGCATCCGCTTCCTGGCGCTGCGCGCGCCGGTGCTGAACCGCGAGTTCTTCGTCTACCAGCGCCGCAGCCTGGCCTTGTCGCCGGCCGGCGAGGCCTTCGCGCAGATGCTGCGCGCGCAGGCGCGCGGCCGCTGATTCCCGCGGGCGCAACGCGCCAGCGCACAGACATCCCCGGTTACGGCCGCGCCGGCCGCAACGCCGTCGTTTCTGGCGCTGGCGAAAGCGGCGTGCTGCGCACCACGCTGGCAGGCCAGCGCCTGGCAAGCCGCCTTTCGGGTATTTGCATACATGTTCAGTCTTTTGAATTGCGTTCTCTATTGATGAAGTAGACAAATTGCATTCAAGAAACTAATCTGCTTCCTGATTTGAATTTGTGTGCAGATTGATTGGCCGTGGCGTCGGGTGCCACAAGCGCTGCCAATGGGTGCTGATGGGGCGAGCGGTGGAGCGGACGGGGTCGCCAGCTCGCGTGGCCACCGGACTGCAACCGCCTTGCACGCGCTGCTGGGCCCCGGTGCCCGGGCCTCGACGAATCCGCCATCTGGAGGCTGCGCGCGCTCCCTGAGATTGCTGCGCGTCACGTTCTCTTTTGTGGATTGCGTACGAAATGATGATCTGGACAAATCCATTTCAAGGAAATACGCTGCTTGAAAATTTCATGCCGTGTGCAACCAAACAATGGTCTGTTGATTCTGGAGCCAATATGCAAAAATTGTTGCGATTCTCTGGATATCGTGCTGTGAACGCACATGGCGCTTGGAGTGGCCTGGTGCACAGGATGGTGCTGGCCTGCATCTTGTTCGCCTTGGCCTGCTCCGCGGCGGCACAGGCGCCGGTCTGTGTGCTGGGCACCAACGAACCGGGCGCCCTCGGCGCTGGCTTCCAGCTCAAGCCTTATGCGACCACGGTCACGACCAGCACGCTGAGTGCCGGTATCACGACCCCGGCCGTGTCGCCGACGACCCGGATGACGGTGGACGACGTGGGCGGTGTCGCCCGGACCACCGCGCCGATCACCAAGCGCTGGCTGCTGGCGGGCCACACGGGCTACACCTTGACGCTGGACTTTTCCCCGCCGGTCCCGGCCGACCAGCTGGTCCTGGTCATCGACGACGTTGGCGCCGCATTGGCGGGCGTGTACGACCCCACCGCAACGCTGACCGTCACGGGTGCCGGTGCGGACCCGGCCAGCCCGGCCGACTTCCATGGCGCGAACTTCAGCAATCCAGCTGTGGTGCCGGCCATGCAGTACAC
>DATKFT010000287.1:0-3655 GCA_035544335.1 Pseudorhodoferax sp. | reverse complement strand
GCTGGTTGGTCGAGGAATACGCGGCCAAGATGGACGTCGTGCCTGTGCGGCTGGGCGCGCGCGGCATCGCCAAACAGATCTTTCTGGGCGCTCGCGAGGCGGATACCGCCATCGACTACGTGCGGGCCTTCATCGAACTGGCCCGCCAGCCCGCCGCTGCCATGGCGCAAGGCGCCAAAGGATGAGCGCCAGCGTCGAACGCAAACCGCGCCCGTTGCCCGGTGGCCATGACAGGGTGCTGCATTCGGGCTGCGCGCCCTGCTCGGACGAGCTCATGGAGGCCGTGCTGGCCTGCGGCATCGACCACCGCATCTTCGCTGGGTCTCGCGCTGAAAGAACATGCAGCAGATCAACGACCGGGGCCTGCGCGCCGCGGCGAAATACCCGGGCCTCACCTGCTCGGATACATATGATGGATCAAGCTGGCTTAAGGAGGCGCAGATGACTGGAAGTGGCTGGGACCGAGTACCCATTGACTCGCAAAGCATCGATGCGCCGCTGTCGCGCGCAGCAGTGTTCCTCACGTTGACGGTCGCCGATGGTCACGAGGCCCTGCAGGCGGTCGCCGACGTCCTGGACGGGCTGGACGACCTGATCAAGACCGTCGGCTTTCGCGATCTCAATGGCAGGCTCTCGTGCATCACCGGACTGGGATCGGCGTTGTGGGACCGCTTCCGGATCGGCAAGCGCCCGAAGGAGTTGCGTCCGTTTGCGCCCATCGAGGGAGCCCGGCACACCGCGCCGGCAACACCCGGCGATCTCTTCTTTCACATCCGGTCCGAGCGCGAGGATCTCTGCTTTGAATTCGAGCGCCTGTTGCTGGACCAGTTGGGCAGCAGCGTGACGCTGGCCGACGAGGTGGCGGGCTTTCGCTACTTCGACTCGCGCGACCTGCTTGGCTTCGTCGATGGCACGGCGAACCCGACGGGTCACGAGATCGGCGCGTCCACGCTCGTCGGCAACGAGGATCGGGAGTTCGCCGGCGGCAGCTACGTGGTGGTGCAGAAGTACCTGCACCGGATGCAGCCATGGGCTGCGCTTGCAAAAGATCAGCAGGAACAAATCATCGGCCGAGAGATCGTCAGCAACGTCGAACTGCCCGACGCGACGAGCGGCCAGAAGTCGCACAAGACCCTCGCCACCATCGTGGACGACGACGGCACCGAGCACGACATCCTGCGCGACAACATGCCCTTCGGCCGCCCCGGCCATGGCGAATACGGCACCTACTTCATTGGCTACTCCAGGCATCTGTGGGTGACGCAGAAGATGCTGGAGCGCATGTTCCTGGGCGATCCGCCGGGCATGCACGACCGCCTGCTCGATTTCTCGACCGCACAGACCGGCGCCGTGTTCTTCGCTCCCGCACGCCGCACCCTGAGTGAACTTGTGCAGGCCGTGCAGACGTAGCGCGGAGACCGCAAGGCCTCGCGCGCGTGCTGTGTGGTCCATGTGCCGCTGTCCAGCATGCCGACCCGCTCGGCAATCGGGTGGGCGAGGACTTCAAGATGCGCCATGAACCGGGTTTCTGCAAAACCCGGTTCATCAGCAATGACTTGCTGAGACTTCCCGGGGCCGGATGAGCCCCCCCTGAAACGTCAAAGCAAGATGATGTCGTACTGCTCCGGCCCCATCGCACTCTCGGCCTGCAGCGAGATCGGCTTGCCGATGAAGTCGGACAGGCCGGCCAGGTGCTGGCTTTCCTCGTCCAGGAACAGCTCCACGACCTTGGCCGAGGCCACGACGCGGAACTCGCGCGGGTTGAACTGGCGCGCCTCGCGCAGGATCTCGCGCAGGATGTCGTAGGTCACGCTGCGCGCGGTCTTCACGGCGCCGGTGCCACGGCAGATCGCGCAGGGTTCGCAGAGCATGTGCGCCAGCGACTCGCGCGTGCGCTTGCGCGTCATCTCCACGAGGCCCAGCGGCGAGAAGCCGCTGGCCGTGGTCTTCACGCGGTCGCGCCCGAGCTGCTTGCGCAGCTCGGCGAGCACCGCCGTGCGGTGTTCATCGCGCCCCATGTCGATGAAGTCCACGATGATGATGCCGCCCAGGTTGCGCAGCCGCAGCTGGCGCGCAATGGCACCGGCTGCCTCCAGGTTGGTCTTGAAGATGGTGTCGTCGAAGTTGCGTGCGCCCACGTAGCCGCCCGTGTTGACGTCCACCGTGGTCAGGGCCTCGGTCTGGTCCACGATCAGGTAGCCGCCGGACTTGAGCTCCACGCGCCGGCCCAGGGCCTTGGCCACCTCGTCGTCGATCGAGAACAGGTCGAAGATCGGCCGCTCGCCCTTGTAGTGCTGCAGCTTCTGCGCACCGGTCGGCATGAACTCGCGGCCGAAGGCCATGAGCTTGTCGAACTGCTCGCGCGAGTCGAGCCGGATGCTCTGCGTCTCCTCGGTCACGAGGTCGCGCAGCACGCGCTGCAGCAGGTCCAGGTCCTGGTGCAGCAGCGAGGCCGGCGGCTGCTTCTGCGCAGCCACCTTGATGCGGGCCCAGGCCTTGCGCAGGTAGGCGATGTCCTCGGCCAGCTCGGCGTCGCTGGCGTCCTCGGCATTGGTACGCAGGATGAAACCGCCGCCACCGCCGCCGGCAGCGTCGCCCACCAGGGCCTGCAGGCGCCGCCGCAGGTCTTCGCGCTGCGCCGCCGGGATCTTCTGCGACACGCCCACATGCTCGTCCTGCGGCAGGAACACGAGCAGGCGGCCGGCGATGCTGACCTGCGTGGACAGCCGCGCGCCCTTGCTGCCGATGGGGTCCTTGATGACCTGCACCATGATGGCCTGGCCCTCGAAGACCTGGCGCTCGATCGGCACCTGGCCGTTGCCACCGGGTCGGTTCTGGGCCGGCTCTCCGTCGCCGCGCACGGCGGCGGCGCTGGGCAGCAGGTCGGCCACGTGCAGAAAGGCCGCGCGCTCCAGGCCGATGTCGATGAAGGCCGACTGCATGCCGGGCAGCACGCGCACGACCTTGCCCATGTAGACGTTGCCGACCAGGCCCCGCTCCAGCGTGCGCTCCAGATGCAGTTCCTGCACCGCGCCATGCTCGACGATGGCCACGCGCGTTTCCTGCGGCGACCAGTTGATCAGGATGTCTTGCTGCATGGGGTCCTCAGGCGGCTCGGCGGTGCGACCGGCGGTGGGTGCTGACGGTCATCACGTCGAATCCTCGTTGTTCTCGTTGTCCGGGGCTGGATCGTACGCGCTGCGCCGCACTGCTTCTGCGCAAGCCCCCGGAACGCCGGGGCCAGCATGACGCCGAGGCGCCTGCGCGGGATGCGGGGCCTGGTGCGCACGCCATGCGGCGCCATCCAACTGGGGGCCTGGGGTGGGCAGGCCAATGGCCGGCCCCTGCGCGGGGCGGGCCCACCTGGCGGGGGCGGGTGCCAGGGTGCCGGGCAGAACCCGGCGGCGCGCCTCAGGACTTGCGCCTGGCCTGCTTGGCGATGTCCTCGGCCAGCAGGCGCCGCACCTCCAGTGCGTCCAGCGCATAGGGCAGCAGCGCGATGGCGTGTTCCGGCTTGGCCTTGTCGCCAAACACGGCCTGCGTGGCCGACCACATGAACTCCAGCGTCTCGGTGACCTCGCCCAGCGCATCACGCGTCATGTTGGGCAGCAGGGCTTCGCCCGCGACCGTCTTGGCCGCTGTCCTGCGCGCGGAG
>DATKFT010000286.1:0-3181 GCA_035544335.1 Pseudorhodoferax sp. | reverse complement strand
TGCACCACGTCCAGCGGCGACTGGATCGTGCCGGCGCTCTCGACCGCGTTCTGCGAGCCGAGCTGCTGCAGCACGGCGTTGAAGTCGAGGCCCAACTGCGCCAGACGCTTCTGCGAGATCTCGATGAAGACCTTCTCGTCCTGCACGCCGAACTGGTCGACCTTGGCCACGTCCTTCACGCGCAGCAGCTGCTGGCGCACGTCGTCGGCCAGGGTCTTGAGCTCGGCATAGCTGAAGCCCTCGCTCTCGAGCGCGTAGATCACGCCGTAGACGTCGCCGAAGTCGTCGTTGAAGAACGGCCCCTGCACGCCCGCGGGCAGGGTGCCGCGCATGTCGCCGATCTTCTTGCGCACCGTGTACCAGACGTTGGCGACCTCGCTCGCCTTCGAGGAGTCCTTGATCTGGAAGATGATCTGCGACTCGCCGGGCTTGGAGTAGCTGCGGATCTTGTCGGCGTACGGCGCCTCCTGCAGCGTGCGCTCGAGCTTGTCGGTGACCTGCTCGGCCACCTGCTGGGCCGTCGCGCCGGGCCAGTAGGTCCGCATGACCATGGCCCGGAACGTGAACGGCGGATCCTCGTCCTGCCCCAGCTGGAAATAAGCCGCAAAGCCCAGCAGCATCAGCACGACCATCAGGTAGCGCGTCAGCGCCGGATGGTCCAGCGCCCAGCGCGAGAGGTTGAAACCAGCCTTGGGCTGTTGCATGGCGTTCGGTGCACTCATCTGTGACTCAGCGCGGCGAGGAGGCGGAGGCGGCCGGAGTTTCCACGGTGGCCGACGCCGCCGCCGGCGCCGGCGCGGCCGCCTTGCCGTTGCCCACACGCGACTGGTAGACCGTGACCTTCTGGCCCGGCGTCAGCACGTGCACGCCCGCTGCCACCACGCGCATGCCGGGCTG
Source organism: Pseudorhodoferax sp. (assembly GCA_035544335.1). Classification (GTDB taxonomy): domain Bacteria; phylum Pseudomonadota; class Gammaproteobacteria; order Burkholderiales; family Burkholderiaceae_C; genus Pseudorhodoferax. Next base: position 2,284 of record DATKFT010000286.1, on the reverse strand, counting down.
CAGGCCGGCACTGACCACGGCGTCGTTGCCGTCGGCCGTGGCGATCGTGATGGGCTGGGCCCGCACCGTCATGCTGGCCTCGTCCAGCACCAGCACCGAGGTCTGGCCGCTGGCGTCCTGCCGCAGCGCGCTGGTCGGCAGCTTGATGACCGGAATGCCGCCGCTGCTCAGGGCCTTGGGCACCACCGTGACCGTGGTGCCCAGCGGGGGCGGCGTCTGCGTGTCCAGCGCCACCTTGACCTGGAAGGTGCGCGTGGCCGCATCGGCGCTGGCGGCCACCTCGCGCACGCGACCGGCCACCACCTGCTCGGAATTCCACAGCCGCACCTCGACCGGCGAGCCCACGGCGACGTCGGCCACGCGGTCCTCGGGCACGGCGAACACCACGTCACGCACGCCGCTCTGGGCCACGCGCACCACGGGCGTCCCTGCGGCCACCACCTGGCCGGGTTCGGCCTCGATGCCGGTCACCACGCCGGCCACGTCGGCCACGAGCCGCGCGTAGCCGGTCTGGTTGCCCTGGGCCGACAGCTGGGCCTTGGCCTGGTCCAGCTGGGCCTGGGCCGCCTGGTAGGACGCGTCGCGCCGCTCCAGCTCGGCGCCGCTGATGAAGTTCTGCGCGCGCAGCTCCTTGTAGCGCTGCAGCTCGGCGAAGTTCAGGTCGCGGTTGGTCTGGGCCGCGGCCACCTGGGCCCGCACGGCCTCCGTGGCCAGGCGCAGGTCCTGCGCATCGAGCTCGGCCAGCACCTGGCCCACGCGCACGGTCTGGCCCAGGTCCACGGCGCGGCGCACGATCTTTCCCGCCACGCGAAAGCCCAGGCGCGACTCCACGCGCGCGCGCACCTCGCCGGCGAACTCCAGGCCGAAAGTCGAGGCCGAGGGTCCCACCGTCAGCAGCTTGACCGCGCGCACCGGCTCGGGCTCGGGCGGCGGCTTGCTGCACGCCGCCAGCGCGGCCGCCAGGACCAGGACTGCGGCGCGCGGCCAGGAAATGCGGCGCGGGCGCCTGGGCTGGATGGACATGGAGAAGCCTTGAACAAGTGCGCCGCAGGCCCGCGGATCGGTGTGCTCCAGGGGCGTTCGGAATGGATGGTTGAGGAATCTAGGAGAAGTGTTGACGCATTGTCAACCAAGTCGGCGCGCGGATTGGCGCGGAAAACACAGCGAAAATCCCGCCCCCATGCTTGGCAAGAACCATGACGCCCCGACTGTCGCGCCGGCCGTCACACATTACGAGAACTTCCCGGTCGCGTCGTGGCTTTGTCCACCGGCGCTGCGGCCGGCCGTGGCCGCGATCTACTGGTTCGCACGCACGGCCGACGACATCGCCGACGAAGGCGACGCGCCGCCCGACGAGCGCCTGGCCGCACTGGCCGCGTACCGCGCCGACCTGGCCGCGCTCTACGCGGACGGCCCGCCCTCGCAGCGCTGGCCCGCCGTGTTCGGCCCGCTCGCCCAGGCCCGGCGCCAGCACGCGCTGCCGCACAAGCCGCTGGACGACCTGCTGGACGCCTTCGTGCAGGACGTGCGCCGCACGGCCGCGGGCGCCGGCTACGCCGACCGCGCCGAGCTGCTGGACTACTGCGACCGCTCGGCCGCGCCGGTCGGTCGGCTCGTGCTGCACCTGTACGGCATCGCCGAGCCCCAGGCGCTGCGCCAGAGCGACGCCATCTGCCACGCGCTGCAGCTCATCAACTTCTGGCAGGACCTGAGCCTGGACCTGCCGCGCGGGCGCTACTACCTGCCGCAGGACCGCTGTGCCGCCCATGGCACCACGCAGGCCGCGCCGGTGCGTGCGCTCGTGGCCGAGCAGGTGCAATGGGCGCGCGCGCTCATGCTGGAAGGTGCACCGCTCGTGCACCGCGTGCCCGGCCGCATGGGCTGGGAGCTGCGCCTGGTCGTGCAGGGCGGCCTGGCCATCCTGGACAAGATCGCCGCGCTGGACCACGCGAGCTGGCGCGAACGGCCGCGGCTGCACAAGGCCGATGCGCCCCGCCTGCTGTGGCGCGCCTGGCGCATGGGGCCATGAGCCGGACCGACACGCCCGGCCGTGCCGATGGCCGCGCCGCGCCCGCAGGCGAACCGCTCCTGGACCGCGGACCACGCACGGCCCGCAGGGCCACCGAAATGAACCCGCAGCCGATGGACAATCGCCGCCCATGACAACGACACCGGAACAGTACGTACAGCAAAAGGCCGCGGCCTCGGGCAGCAGCTTCTACTACGCCTTCCTGTTCCTGCCCAAGCCGCGCCGCGCGGCCATCACGGCCTTCTACGCGTTCTG
>DATKFT010000285.1:0-1529 GCA_035544335.1 Pseudorhodoferax sp. | reverse complement strand
GCGAAGGGCGCGGTGGCCCAGATCATTGGATGGATTGACACCGGAAGCGCGAGGGCAATAGCACAGGCGCAGGACAAGATGATTGCGACGCACAGGCACAGGGCAAAGAGCTCCGGGTCGTGGCGGGTGAATTCGTGGGCTTTGATGGCACGTCGCGCGATGGAGTCGACGAGGATGGCAAAGGTCAGCAGCGCACTTTTTGGAGCCCATTCAACCAATGCGGACAGCCTGTAGCTCGCCAGCTCGAGCAGTGCTTCGATCGAGCGGAAATAGGCGTTGTCGAAGAGGCGACGATTGATTTGTGCCATCTCCTCGCCGATCCGGCCTGAGGCGGGTTGTCTTGCGGTCACGACGTCACGCGTCGGTATGGGCGAGGCAGTGCCCGCGTGCGACGTCATGGCCATTGCACGTTCAAGAATTCGTTCGGCAATTGCATAGCCCCACATCTCGCTGGCATGGCGGTGCTCCTGTTCCATCTGCTGCACGAAGCGCTCGGGCGGATGCGTGGACGGTAGGTACAAGACGAGCAGTAGCATGGTGCTCAGGGAGAAGATTGCGACGGCGCGGATCATGGGAACACCACCCCTTCGGACTCGGCCAATGTGTCGATGATCTCGAACCGGCCCTTGATGCGTCGGCCGCCGGAGATCGAAGCGAAGTAGTGGAGGTTCGGCAGCTTGCCGAGGATGTCCGCCGGAACTGCCTCTTCCAGGCTCTCTGTGACCTGCGTGGAGTAGGAAGAAGAGAAGTCGCCCAGGTGGGCATCAGCGCCTTGGCTGAGCCCGACACGCATCGTGTGGATGGCCGTTCGCCCAAAGGTCTCCACCACGAAGTCCTGCGTTGGCCTGTCCTTGGTCCGCAGCGCGATGAGATTGTTCAGGTTGCCGAGCACCATGCGTGCCGCGTCCTCGCTGCCCAGCCTCCTGGCAAGGTCCGCGAGCGTCTGCATGGCGCAGGTCGAGTAGATGCCGCCTTCGGCGCCCTTGTTCAGGATTTCGATGAGCGGCAGGTTGATGACGTTGGAGACCTCGTCCACGAACAGTGCAATGCGGCCGTGGATGCCGAGGTTGTAGCGCATGCCCGCGCGCGCCGCGAGGTCCGCCAGCGCCAAGGCGCCGATGGCAGACGCCACCGCAGGATCTGGCAGGGAATCCACGCACATGTACAGCACATGTCCGGCCTGCTCGATCTTCTCCAGGTTCATGATCGGTCTTGCGTCGCTGAGATCGAAGGGATCCGGCGACAGGGTGCGACCAAGGTCTCCCGAGGTGAGCATGGACATGATCGGGAGGAGGTTGGCCGTGATCTTTTGGTAGTGCTCGCGGTCGTGTCGGAACGTTCGGACCTGGGCGTCGATCGTCTTGCTGCTCAGCGCATCGGTGATGTGGTGTTCGTAGTAGGAGACGAGGCCGAGAAGTTCGGTGGTCGTCGCTTCGGACGGTCGCCGAATGTTGCCTCGCTGCGCATCGTGCAGGAGCTTTTTCATCTCCGGGATCTCACGCCACTGCGGTCCGAGCTTGGCAAGATAG
>DATKFT010000284.1:0-2205 GCA_035544335.1 Pseudorhodoferax sp. | reverse complement strand
GGGCCACAGCGACATCAGCCTGTTCGGTCCGATCGGCTCGGCGCTGCAGGGCCAGGTCACCATGGCCGCGCACAGCCACGACGACGACATCGAGGCCCATGTGGAAGAGGCCTTCGTGCAGACGCGCAGCCTGCCGGCCGGCCTGCAGGCCCGCGCGGGCCGCTTCGCCTCGCAGCTGGGCTACCTCAACGAGCAGCACCCGCATGCCGACGATTTCGTGGAGCGCCCGCTGCTGTACCGCGCCTTCCTGGGCGGCCACTGGTTCGACGACGGCGCGCGGCTGAACTGGACCGCGCCGACCGACCTGTACCTGCGCCTGGGCGCCGAGGTGTTTCGCGGCAAGCAGCTGGTGCAGGAGACCGCCCGCAAGCAGGACCCCGGGGCTTTCGTGCTCACGGCGCGCACGGGCGGCGACATCGGCCGCGCGCACAGCTGGCAGGCCGGCCTGTCCTGGCTCCACAACCGGCGCGAGGCCGCGCTGGAAGAAGAGCACGACCACGGCGGCGAAGCCGGCCATGACCACGGCCACGACCATGCGCATGCCCATGGTGCGGCCTACAGCGGCAAGCAGCTCTACCTGCTCGACCTGGCCTACAAGTGGGCGCCGGACGGCAACAACAGCCGCCAGCAGCTGCGCCTGGCCTACGAGTACGCCGAACTGCGCGACCTGAACCGCTACGCCCGCAGCAGCGACAAGCACAGGGCGCACTACCTGAGCGTGGTCTGGCGCTTCGCGCCGAGCTGGGAGGTCGGCGCGCGCACCGACCTGCTGCGCGTGCGCCAGCCGCATGGCGACCACTTCCACGGCGCACGCCTGGCGGAAGACGCGCTCATGCTGGCCTACAAGCCCACGCACATGCAGGCCCTGCGCCTGCAATTCACGCGCCAGCGCGACGCGGTCGGTTTCGACACCGGCAAGCATGCGCTGCAACTCCAGTACGTCGTTTCCTTCGGTGCCCATGCTGCGCATGCTTTTTGACCTCCCCCAGTCTGCGCGCTGCGCGCTCCGCCAACCCCCAACAGGGGGCGCCGTCAGCGGCCTGGCAGAGCCAGTTCCGCGCCGGCTGCTGGCACAGGTGGCGCGGGCGCATCCGGTCGTTCCACGCACCGACCGTGCGCACGCCCGGCTCCGCCGGTGGATCGCGGCCGGCCTGCTCTTCGCCGCGGCCGGCGCCAGCCAGGCCCTCACGGTCTTCGCCTGCGAGCCCGAGTGGGCCGCGCTGGTCCAGCAGCTTGCGCCGCAGGCCCAGGTGCGCAGCGCCACCCATGCGGGCCAGGACCCGCACCACATCGAGGCGCGGCCCAGCCTGATCGCCACGCTGCGGCGCGCCGACCTGGCGGTCTGCACGGGCGCGTCGCTGGAGAGCGGCTGGCTGCCCATGCTGCAACAGCGCGCCGGCAACGCGCGCGTGCAGGACGGCCAGAGCGGCATGTTCTACGCGGCCGACCATGTCACGCTGATCGACCCGCGCCCGCCCAGCACACCCTGGGACGGCGATGTGCACGCCGAGGGCAACCCGCACGTGCAGCTGGACCCGGAACGCCTGCTGGCCATCGCCCAGGCCCTGTCGCAGCGCCTGCAGCAGATCGAGCCTGCGCGCGCGGCCGAGCATGCCGCGCGCTGGCAGTCCTTCGAGCGCGACTGGCGCGCGCGCATGGCCGGCTGGCGCGCACTGGCCGCGCCGCTGCGCGGCACGCAGGTGGCGGCCCAGCACACGGGCTACGCCTACCTGTGGCACTGGCTGGGCATGGCCCAGGCGGCGGACCTGGAGCCCAAGCCCGGCATGCCGCCCACGCCGGGCCACCTGCAGCGCGTGCTGCAGGCCACGCGCGCGGTGCCGCTGCGCGCCGTGGTGGTCTCGCTGTACCAGGATGTGCGGCCCGCGCAGTGGCTGGCGCAGCAGCGCGGCAACACGCCCGTGCTGCAGCTGCCCTCCACCGTGACCGACGACGGCCAGGCCAGCGACCTGGCCGGGCTGTTCGACCTGCTGATCGCCCGGCTGCTGCAGCCCTGATGGACGCGTGATGGACGCGTGGAGTTGGCTGGCCGCACCGGCCGCGGCGCTGGCCCTGGCCTGCCTGGCCCTGGTGCCGCTGGGCGTCCAGGTGCTGGCGCGCGGCGTGGTCTTCATCGACCTGGCCGTGGCCCAGATCGCAGCCTGCGGCGCGCTGGCCTCGGCCCTGCTGCTGGACCACCCGCCGGCC
>DATKFT010000283.1:0-2549 GCA_035544335.1 Pseudorhodoferax sp. | reverse complement strand
CAGTCGATCCGCTCGCCGGCCTCGGCGAACGCGCTGGTCGGCGTGCGGCCCACGCGCGGCCTGGTCAGCCGCGGCGGCGTGATGCCCAACAGCGCCACGCAGGACGAGGTCGGGCCGATCACGCGCACGGTGACCGATGCGGCGCGCCTGCTGCAGGTCATGGTCGGCTTCGACCCCCAGGACCCCATCACGGCCCTGGGCGTGGGCAAGGCGCCGGCCAGCTACCTGGCCGCATTGCAGCCCGGCGCGCTGAACGGTGCGCGCATCGGCGTGATGGGCAACCTGTACGGCCGCGAGCCGCGCCATGCCGAGGTCAATGCCGTCATGGAGCGCAGCATCGCGACCATGAAGTCGCTGGGTGCGACCATCGTGCGCTTCGAGCTGCCCGAATACGACGCGCTGTCGGCCCAGGTGGCGACCGACCGCTACGAGGCCCGCAGCGTGTTCGACCGCTACTTCGCCGACCTGGGTCCGGGCCAGCCGGTCACGGGCTTTCGCCAGCTCGTCGATTCCAGGACCGCGTCGCCGGCCATCCAGAAGACACTGGAGGCGGAGATCGCGGTCGAGAACGGCATGGCCGACCCGGCCTACAAGGACCGCACGCTGAACCGCGAGAAGCTGCGCGTGCTCGTGGCCGGCCGCATGGCCGAGCTGGGCATCGACGCCATCCTGTACCCGCTGCAGCGCGTGCCGGTCTCGGCGGCCGGCCAGGGCGAGCAGCCCGAACGCAATGGCACGCTGTCCAACGGCACGGGTTTTCCGGCCGTCACCTTCCCGGCCGGCTTCACCGCGCCCACGGCCAGCGCGCCGCTGGGCGTGCCGGTCGGTGCCGAGCTGCTGGCCACCGACTACACCGAGCCGCGCCTGCTGGGCTACGCCTACGCGTTTGAGCAGGCCACGCACACGCGCAAGCCGCCGCGCAGCACGCCGCCGCTGAAGTAGCGGGGCAGGGGGAGGGCGCTCAGGCCGCCGCGATCTGCTGCAGCCCGTCCGGGTCGGGCAGCAGCAGCCGGCCGCCGCTTTGCAGCACGAGGCCGCGCTCGCGCAGCTGGCGCAGCACGCGCGAGAAGGTCTCGGGTGCCATGCCCAGCTGCGCGGCGATGGTGCGCTTGCGCTGTTGCAGCTCGATGCCCACGCGGCCATCGTCGGCCGCGCGCGCGTGCTGCAGCAGCCATTGCGCGCAGCGCGCCTCGGCGTCCTGCACGAGCAGGGCCAGCGTGGCCTCGGTCTGGCGGTGCTGGGCCACGGCCATGTCGTGCAGCATGCGGCCCGCGGCTTCGGGCAGGCCCGCATGCCAGCGGCGCAGCGCGGCGGCCGGGAGCGTCTGCAGCGTCACGGGCGATTCGGCCACCCAGTCGCAGGGCGAGGGCTGGTCCAGCAGCACCGAGGCGGCGTCGAGCCAGCACGGGGCTTCGAACGTGACCAGCCGGTGGCGCAGGTTGCCGCGCTGCACGAGGCCGGCGGCCACGCGGCCGCTTTGCAGGTACAGGCCATGCTTGGGCACGGCATGGCGCGCGGCCAGCAGTTCGCCGGCCGCGGCGTGGTGGGCCGGTGCGTCGGGCAAAGGGGCTGCGGTCTGGAACATGGGCACACTGTGGACCAGCGGGACCGGGCCGGTTTTGCGCTAGCGCAAGAATTGTGCAGAACGGTGCGAATGGGGCTCAGTCGGTCCAGCCGATGCGGCCCTGGCCCAGTTGGTCGAGCCGTTCGCGCAGCGCGGCCTCGGCGTCGCCCGCAACCTCGAAGCGCAGCTGCACGAGCGGCCCGTGCTGGGCCTGCAGGCCGCGCACGCCGGCCGCCTCGAGCGCGCGGCGCGCGCCGCCTTCCAGCGCATAGGGCAGCACGCAGGACAGCGTGTTCCAGTGCACGCGCGCCACCTTGTCGGCCTGCAGCAGCGCCTGTGCGACCGCGTCGGTGTAGGCGCGCACGAGGCCGCCCGCACCCAGCTTGATGCCGCCGAAGTAGCGCACCACGCTGGCCAGCACGCCGTCCAGGTCCTGCTGGCGCAGCACGTGCAGCATGGGGCGGCCGGCCGTGCCGCCGGGTTCGCCGTCGTCCACGGCGGCCGAGTCGCCGCCGGCCAGCAGGGCCCAGCAGACATGGGCGGCCGTGGGGTGTTCGGCGCGCAGGCCGGCCACCACGCGCAGCGCTTCGGCACGGTCGGCCACGGGCTGCACGCAGGCCAGGAAGCGGCTCTTCTTGATGACGAGTTCGTGCTGGACGGGGCGGGCGATCGACAGGGACATGCGGCAAGCTTACCCAGTGCTCAGCGTCTTGGACCGGGGCGCCCCTTGCGCTGCGCGCCAGCCGCAGGGCACGCAGCCGGCACGCCAGCAAAGGTTCAGAAGGCCGCGGAGCGGGCCATGCCAACAGACGCCGCGCAACGGGCTCTGCCCGGGCGCTGGCGGCGCCCCCTGGGGGGTATGGGACTTCTACACGGCGTGAGAAGTCCAAACGGGGGAGGTTTCAATACAAGGTGGCGCGCTGGCGCTCCGGCAGTTCGCGGTCGTAGCCCGCGCCGTCGAAGCCGCCCTGGGTCAGTGCCGACA
>DATKFT010000282.1:0-2285 GCA_035544335.1 Pseudorhodoferax sp. | reverse complement strand
TCGATCGCGGTGGACCTCGGCCTGACGGCGCTGGAGCCGCCGCCGTGGCTGTACCACGGCACCGTGCCGCGCTTCCTCGAAGCGATTGCCAGCGAGGGCCTGCGCCCGGGTGAGCGCCAGCATGTGCACTTGTCGCCGGATCGCGCCACCGCGTTCCAGGTCGGCTCGCGCCGCGGTACGCCGGTGATCCTCAGCGTGGATGCGGGGCGCATGCATGCCGATGGCCTCAGCTTCTACCAGTCGGCCAACGGTGTGTGGCTGACCGCGCACGTACCGCCGCGCTATATCGCGGGCTGAAGCGGCGCCGGTCGAGGCGACTGGCTGCATCGGGCCACGCGCAGGTAGAGTGGCCGTTCCTGCCGGAACAAGGATCTGCCGATGCGTTCGTTGCTGCGTGCCGTGCCCCTGCTGCTGCTCTCGCTGGTGGCGCAGGCGGGTGAAGTCGACCGCCGTATTGCGGTGACCATCGATGACCTGCCGTGGGCGCGCCTGGACGAGATCGTGCCGGCGGACCTGCAGGCGCGGCACGAGGCGCTGATGGCGCAGCTGCACCAGGCCGGTGTGCCGGTGGTCGGCTTCGTCAACGGCAACAAGCTGGAAGTGGACGGCGTGGTGCAGCCGGCGCGCGTGCAGATGCTGCGCGACTGGCGCGATGCCGGCTATGAGCTGGGCAACCACACCTGGTCGCACATGGATCTGAACGCCAAGGGCGTGGCCGCCTTCCAGCAGGATTTCCTGCGCGGCGAAGAAGTGCTGAAGCCGTTGCTGGCCGAGCGTGGCCAGGTGCCGCAGTGGATGCGCCACCCCTACCTGCGCGCCGGCCGCACACCGCAGGATCGCGCGGTGATGGACACGTTCTTCGCCGAGCACGGCTACCGCATTGCGCCGGTGACCGTCGACAACGGCGAGTGGGTGTGGGCCTTCGCCTATGCCAACGTGATGAACGAGCAGCCGGATTCACCCGAACGCGATGCGACGCTGGCGCGCCTGCGCAAGGGCTATGTGCCGTACATGCTGAACAAGCTGGACTACTACGAACAGCAGTCGCAGGCGCTGCTGGGCTACGCGCTGCCGCAGGTGTGGCTGATGCATGCCAACGAACTGAATGCAGCAACCTTCGCCGAGCTGGTGGCCGCGACCAAGCGGCGTGGCTACCGCTTTGTATCGCTGGAAGAGGCCGTGCGTGACCCGGCGTATGCGCGTGGTACCGAGGGCTATGACGGGCGCTATGGCCCCAGCTGGCTGCACCGTTGGGCGATGGCCGAGAAGAAGCCGAAGGACTACTACGGCACGGAACCGGTCGTGCCGCAGTGGGTGAAGACGCTGGCCAAGGTCAATTACGAATGATGGCCAGCAGATAAGGATCAGCGCTTGACGGCCAGTACGCCGTCCAGCGCCAGCTCGGCCTTGAAGCCGGCCTTTTCCAGGCGCTTGGCCACTTCGCGCGGCACGTCGCGGCCGCTGGTCAGTTTGTTCGGCGCGCCGGTGTAGTGGAACAGGCGGCCGCCTTTGCGGATGACGCGGGCAAGGTGATCGTAGAACGCCTGCGAATACAGCTCACCGGCGATGCCGAAGCGCGGCGGGTCGTGCAGGATGGCATCGACGCTGTTGCTGGCGACCTGCTCGATCTGCTGCGAGACATCGCCCTGGCCGAAGTGCAGGCGACCACCGGCGGCCGCGGAGTCTGGATCAGGCGACCACGGATTGAGCGTGCGCAGCCACATCACGTCGGCGTTCTTTTCGAACGAACGGATCTGGCCGACGCCGGCTTCCAGCGCGCACGCGGCGAAGTAGCCGAGGCCACCACAGGTATCGAGGATGGACTTGCCAGCCGGGGCGACAAGCTCGACCTTGCGGCGTGCGTCCTCGAACGGCGACAGCTTGGAGGTCGGCAGCATCTTGATGCCGTCGATCTCGAAGGTGGGCGCGCCCCATTCGGTGGGCACCAGCTTGATGAGCGAGCCGCTGAAGCGCGAGATCGAGGCGAAGTCCTCGCCGTCCCAGTAGTACAGCGTGCGGTCCTTCAGCTTGCCCGGCCATGGGTAGTGCTGGCCGCGGAAGCTGAAGCCCCCGGCGTCCAGGCCGACCGTTTCCTCGCTGCGGCCCAGATCGAGCGAGCCCTGCCAGTCGGCAGCGCCCTTGTCGTGCGCGCGGCGCAGGGTGTCGGCGCTGTCGCGGGTGAGCAGGGGGCCGGTGTAATGGGGCACGGCGGGTACCGGGGCTGGGCGGGGGAGGGCATGGTACCCGACCGGCCGTGAGCCCTGCAGGGGGGCGGGCCTGCGCTA
>DATKFT010000281.1:0-6387 GCA_035544335.1 Pseudorhodoferax sp. | reverse complement strand
GTTGGGCAGGCGCGCGGTCGGCGCCCGCGCGGTCACGCCCAGCACCTTGACCTGGCCTTCCTGGATCAGGTGGGGCACGTTGCCGTTCAGCGGGACGAAGGCCATGTCGATCTGCCCGCCCATGAGGTCGGTCAGCACGGGGGCCATGCCCTTGTAGGGCACGTGCAGGGTGCGCAACTGGGTCAGCTGGGAGAAGCGCTCGGCCACGAGGTGGTACAGGGAACCGGGCCCCACGCTGCCATAGGACAGCTCCTTCTTGCGGCCGGCGTCGACCAGTTCCTGGATGTTGCTGACCGGCAGGTCCTTGCGCGTGAGCAGCACCATCGTGGTGGTCATGATCTGCGCGACCGGGACCAGGTCTTCGGGCTTGTACTTGACGGCGCTGATGGCCAGCGGCGTGAGCATGAGTTCCATGGGCGAGCCCAGCACGAGCTGGTAGCCGTCCGGCGGTGCCGACAGCACCTTCTGCACACCGATGGCGCCGCCCACGCCGCCCGTGTTCTCGACGATGACCGTCTGCCCGAGCTGCCTGGAAAGCTCTGGCTGCAGCTGCCGCGCCAGGAAGTCCGAACCGCCGCCGGCCGGGTACGGCACCACCAGCGACACCACGCGGCTGGGATAGCTTTGCGACCAGCCCGGCAGCGCCAGCAGGGCGCCACCAAGCTGCAGGAACGAGCGCTTGTTCAGGAGGAGGCTTGTCATGGGAAGGCTCTTTCGATCGACATCGGGGGTGGATGGCTGGCTGGGCACACCGTGGCGCTAGAACACGCCGGGGTAGGCGCCGCCGTCGAGCAGCACATTCTGGCCATTGAGGTAGCCCGCGTGCACGCTGCACAGGTAGGCGCAGGTCTTGCCGAACTCCTCTGCGCTGCCGAAGCGTCCCGCGGGGTTGCGCGCCAGCCATTCGGCCTGCACGGCGGCGTGGCTGCGGCCCGACATGTGCGCGGCGGCGTCGAGCGTTGCACTCAGGCGGTCGGTGGCGAACGGGCCGGGCAGCAGGTTGTTGATGGTCACGTTGCGCGCGACGGTGCTGCGCGCCAGCCCGGCGACGAAGCCGGTCAGGCCGCTGCGCGCGCCGTTCGACAGGCCCAGGATGTCGATGGGCGCCTTCACCGCGGCCGAGGTGATGTTGACGATGCGCCCGAACCCGCGCGCCATCATGCCGTCGACGGTGGCCTTGATCAGCGCGATGGGCGTGAGCATGTTGGCGTCCAGCGCCGCCAGCCAGTCCTCGCGCGCCCAGTCCCGAAAGTCACCCGGCTTGGGGCCGCCCGCGTTGGTCACGAGGATGTCCGGGTGGGGGCATGCGGCCAGCGCACTGGCCTGGCCGGCGGCGGTCGTGATGTCGGCGGCGACCACGGCCACGCGCACGCCCGTGGCATGGCGGATCTGTTGCGCCGCGGCTTGCAGCGCCACCTCGTTGCGCGCCACCAGCGTGACGGCCACGCCTTCCTGCGCCAGCGCCAGCGCGCAGGCCTGGCCCAGCCCCTTGCTGGCGCCACTGACCAATGCGGTCCGTCCTTCGATTCCCAGGTCCATCGTTCTCGCTCTTTCGTCGTCGGGGGTGGTTGCAGGCGCAGCGCGGTCAGTCGAAGGACGCCGTGACCGTGCCGAAGGGGGTGAAGGTCGAGGCCACGCGGGTGCCGCGCTGCACCGGGTACTGCCTGGTGAAGGAGCCCGACATCACGCGCATGCCGGCCTCCAGCGCGAGGCCGAACTCCGCGAGCTTGTTCGCCAGCCACAGCACGGACAGCAGCCCGCCGCCGTCCATCACGGCGGAGCCGGACGCGGTCTCCTGGTCCTGCCCGTTGAGCGCCACCGTGACCGACGCCCGGGCGAGATCCCGGTTGCCGGCCGTGAGCGCCTGCGCGGGGCCGCTGACATAGGCCTTTTGCTGGGCGTTGTCGGCCATGGCCAGCGCCAGGTTGCCGGCGAACGGGCCGCGCACCTCGACGATCTCCAACGCGGGCGCCGCATGGCTGACCGCCTGCAGCACCTCGTCCAGCGTGACGCCCGGGCCGCGCAGCGTCCGGCCCATGGTGAGGCACAGCTCGTTCTCGAAGCCGGGCGAGATCAGGCGGTCGGTGGCGAAGCTGGCGCCGCTGGCATGTTCGCCGCTTTGCAACAGGTAGCCCAGGCAGGGCTCGTGCACGTTCTGCTGCACGCGCATGGCCGCAGCGGTCAGGCCCACCTTCCAGCCCGACTGGCGTTCGCCGTGGGCGACATGCCTGCGCAGCATCGCCAGCTGCACGGCATAGCCGGTCGGCAGGTCGAACCTGCCGGCCCATTCCGAGGGCATGTACCGCCCCTGTTGCGCAGCCGACCACAGCGCGTCGGCGATCTCTTCATGGTCCATCGGGTGCTCCCAGGTCCGCCAGCGCCTTGGCAAGGCGTTGGACGCCATCCTCGATCCGCTCCAGGCTGCTGGCGTAGCACCAACGCAGGTAGCCCTCGCCCTCGCTGCCGAACGCGATACCGGGCGCCAGACCCAGCCCGTGAGCGGCGACCAGCCGCTTGCAAAAGTCCAGGCTGTCGCGCACGCCGTCGACGCGGAAGAAGGTGTACATCGCGCCCTGGGCCAGCCCCGCGACGCGCACGCGCGGCAGCTGGGCCAGGCGCGCCACCAGGTGGCTCTGCGCGGCCTGCAGGCGGCCGACCATGCGCGCGATGACGGGTTCGCCCTGCTCCAGCGCCGCGACCGCCGCGTGCTGGACGAAGCTGGGCGTGCAGGTGGTGTTGTATTCGATGAGCTTGGAAATGTCCTGCTGCATGTCGGCAGGAAACACGATCCAGCCGATGCGCCAGCCCGTCATCTGCCAGGCCTTGGAGAACGAATTGCAGCTGATCACGCGGTCCATCGGCTGCGCGGCATCGAGAAACGAGGGCGCGCACCGGGCGCCGAAGCTGTAGCGCTCGTAGACATCGTCGCAGACGATCCAGATGCCGTGCCGGCGGCAGTGCGCGAGCACGGCCTGCTGCGCCGGGGCCGACATCACCCAGCCGGTCGGGTTGTTGGGCGAGTTGACCAACACGGCACGCGTGCCGGGCACCAGGACCGCCAGCAGACGGTCCAGGTCGAGCTGCCAGCCTGCCGGCGTGAAGTGCAGGCCCACGGTCGTGACCTCGGCGCCCAGCAGCTTGGGCATCTCCACGAGGTTGGGCCACAGCGGCGTGACGGCGACGACGCGGTCGCCAGGGCGCACGAGTGCCTGCATGGCCAGCATCAGGGCGGTCGTGCCGGAGCTCGTGACCGCCACCTGCTCTGCCGTGCACGGCTGGTGCAGACCGCTGACATAGCGGGCGATGGCGTGGCGCAACGCCGGCACGCCGAGCGTCTGCACGTAGTGGCTGTCGCCCGCCGCGATGCGCGCAATGGCGGCCTCGCGGATGAACGGCGGCGTGGGTTCGTCCGGCTCGCCGAACCAGAAGGGCAGCACATCGGCCTGCCCCATGCTGGCGTTGGCGACGTCGCGGATCTTCGAGGAGCGCAGGTCCTGCACGGCCTGCTTGGCGCGCAGCGGCTCGCGCAGGGCCGGCGCGGCGGGGGGCATCGTCACACACATGTCGCATCGACTCCTTCGCGGCGCTGACTGGGCCGCATCGATCGGTGTGAACTTTAGCCCTCCGTCCAGCGCAGGATTTGCCAAAATCGTTCTCTGATATCAGTTCAAGTGCAACAGACATTCCACCGAATCAGAATTCTCAAAATGAATACTCCAAAGACCGCGTTGGACCGCACCGACTTCCGGATTCTCCAGGCGCTGCAGAACGACGCCCGGCTGTCCAGTGCCGAGCTCGCCGAGCGCGTGGCATTGAGCCCCTCGCCCTGCTGGCGGCGCGTCAAGCGGCTGGAGGAAGACGGCGTCATCCTCGGCTACCACGCCAAGGTCGACGAAAAGCAGCTCGGCTTTCACCTGAAGGCCTTCGTGCACGTCTCGCTGGACAAGAAGGACCACGCGCATGTGCGGCTGTTCGAAGAGGCGGTGCGCGCCAATGCCCAGATCCTGGCCTGCTACTGCGTCTCCGGCCGCTACGACCACCAGCTGGTGGTCGTGGCCCGCACGATGGAGGAGTTCGGCGACTTCGTTCGCCTGCAGGTCGGCGCGCTTCCCAATGTCAAGGAGGTCTACACGGCCTTCGTGCTCAAGGAGGTGAAGGCACCCACGGAGGCATTGCCCGACTTTTCCTAGGCATGTGCCCGGCGGTACCGCGGTGACCCGCGCTGGCGCCGGGCGGCTCTGCGCATGGAAGAATGGCCGCTTTGCTGCCACCGAAAGACCGCCGCCATGCGCCCGTTCCGCCTGCTGTCCCGCCTGCTCGCTCCCCTGCTCTTCGCCAGCTTCGCCGGCGCCGGACTGGCCCAGGAAGGGCCGCAGCTGAA
The DNA here is from genome assembly GCA_035544335.1 of Pseudorhodoferax sp. Lineage (GTDB taxonomy): Bacteria > Pseudomonadota > Gammaproteobacteria > Burkholderiales > Burkholderiaceae_C > Pseudorhodoferax. The sequence continues at coordinate 2,006 of DATKFT010000281.1, read as the reverse complement.
CCTGCCGCGCGCCCATCTGTCGGCCGGCATGCACCAGATCGACGCCCAGCTGGCCACCACGCCGCTGCAGCGCCAGATCGGGCTCATGCACCGCAAGGAGATGCCCCAGCACGAGGGCATGCTGTTCGAGTTCGAGGAGCCCGGCGTGCAGTGCTTCTGGATGAAGAACACGCTGCTGCCGCTGACGGCCGCCTTCGTCGACGACGCGGGCGTGATCGTGAACCTGGTGGACATGCAGCCCCAGACCACGGACTCGCACTGCTCGGCCAAGCCCGTGCGCTTCGTGCTCGAGATGAACCAGGGCTGGTTCACCAAGAAGGGCCTGAAGGCGGGCTTTCAGCTCACGGGCAAGCCGTTCCGCGCGCAGCGCTGAAGCGCCACGCTGGGCTACAGAAACGACAACGCCCCGCGGCGCGGGGCGTCGTCAGAGGCGCTTCGCTCAGGCGAAGTTGGCCTGCGCGAATTCCCAGTTCACGAGCTTGTCGAGGAAGGTCTCGACGAACTTGGGACGCAGGTTGCGGTAGTCGATGTAGTAGGCGTGCTCCCAGACGTCCACGGTCAGCAGTGCCTTGTCGGCCGTGGTCAGCGGCGTGCCGGCCGCGCCCGTGTTGACGATGTCCACCGAACCGTCGGCCTTCTTCACGAGCCAGGTCCAGCCCGAACCGAAGTTGCCCACGGCGGACTTCACGAAGGCTTCCTTGAACGCGGCGTAGCTGCCCCACTTGGCGTTGATGGCGTCTGCCAGCTTGCCGCTGGGCTCGCCGCCGCCGGCCGGCTTCATGCAGCTCCAGAAGAAGGTGTGGTTCCAGATCTGGGCGGCGTTGTTGTAGATGCCGCCGCTGGACTTCTTGACGATCTCTTCGAGCGTCAGGTTCTCGAACTCCGTGCCCTTTTGCAGGTTGTTCAGGTTCACGACGTAGGCGTTGTGGTGCTTGCCGTGGTGGTACTCCAGCGTTTCCTTGGAGTAGTACGGCGCCAGAGCGTCAATGGCGTACGGCAGTTCGGGCAGCTTGTGTTCCATGGTGTTTTCCTCGTGAGTTGGTTTGTCGCGATGATGCGCTCGTCAGGGACGCGGCATTGTAGGAATTAAACGCGGCGTGTCTGCAGCACCTGCAGATCGGCCTCGCCATCGGCAAGGGTAGCGCGCACGGGTGCGCCGTCCTGCAGTTGCGCCACGCTGGCGACCGTGTGGCCGGCGCCATCTGCAAGCCAGGCGTAGCCGCGCCGCAGCACCACACGCGGGTCCAGCAGCTCCAGGCCGCGGCCGGCCTGGGCCAGCGCGGCGCGGGCGCGTTGCACGCGGGCCTGCAGCGCCGTCTCCAGCCGGGGCTGCTGCAGGTCCAGCCGGTGGCGCCGCTGCGCCAGCTGCGTGCCCACGCCCTGCTGCAGCCGGTGGCCCAGCTGCGCCAGGTGCAGGCGCTGGCGCCCCGCCCCTTGCGACGGGCGCCCGATCCGGGCGGCCACCTGGTCCAGGCGCTGGGCCCGCGCGTCCAGGCCACGCAGGGCCGCATCGCGCAAGCGTGTCTCCATGCCCTGCAGCGCGGAGAGCCAGAGTTCGCGCGGCGCGGCGGCGAGTTCCGCCGCGGCCGTGGGCGTGGGCGCGCGCAGGTCGGCCACGAAGTCGGCGATCGTGAAGTCGGTCTCGTGCCCCACGCCGCTGACCACGGGCACCGGGCTTTGCGCGATGTGGCGGGCCAGCGCCTCGTCGTTGAAGGCCCAGAGGTCTTCCACCGAGCCGCCGCCGCGCACGAGCAGGATCAGGTCGATCGGCGTGCCGCTGCCGCTGCGCGCCTGCGTGTACAGCCGCTCCAGCGCGCGCACGAGGTCGGCCGGTGCGTCGGCGCCCTGCACCAGCGCCGGGGACAGGAGTACCGGCACATGCGGCACGCGCCGGCGCAGCGCCGTGACCACGTCGTGCAAGGCGGCCGCGCCCGGCGATGTCACCAGGCCGATGCCGCGCGGCAGCGCCGGCAGCGTGCGCTTGCGCGCCGCATCGAACAAGCCTT
>DATKFT010000280.1:0-5463 GCA_035544335.1 Pseudorhodoferax sp. | reverse complement strand
GTTCGACAGCGTGGCTGCGGCGCTGCCGCAGATCAAGGCCGGCACCGTGCGTCCGATCGCCGTGGCCACGGCGCAGCGCATGCCGCAGCTGCCCGATGTGCCGACGATCGCGGAGTCCGGCTACCCGGGCTTCGAGGCCGTCAGCTGGGGCGGGCTGGCGGTGCCCAGGGGCACGCCGGCCGCGGTGGTCGAGCGCATCGGCAACGACACGCGGGCCTTCGTCAACGACCCGGCCGTGCGTGAGCAGATGCTCGCGCGCGGCCTGCTGCCGGCGCCACGCAGCGCCGCGGAGTGGAGCGGTTTCATCGATGCCGAGATCCGCAAGTGGGGCGAGCTGATCAAGGCCGCCAACATCACGGCGGAGTGAGCACGATGACCGTGCTGCGTTCGTTTCTGTACGTGCCGGCGACCCGGCCCGAGCGCTTCGCCAAGGCGGTCGATGCCGGCGCGCACGCTGTGATCGTCGACCTCGAAGACGCCGTGGCGCCCGACGACAAGGTGCCGGCCCGCGCGCGGCTGCATGCCGAGATCACGGCGCTGCGCGCGCGCTGCGATGCAGCGGGCTGTCAGCTGCTGGTGCGGCCCAATGCGCGGCACACGCCCTGGCACGAGGAGGATGTCCAGGCGCTGGAGGCCTGGCCCGTGCACGGCGTGGTGGTGCCCAAGCCCGACGATGCGCAGGCGCTCGCGGCGCTGCACACGGTGCTGGGCGCGGAGCGCGCGCTGTACCTGCTCGTGGAATCCCTGCGCGGCTTTCGCCAGGTCGAGGCGATCGCGGGCGCGCCCGGCGTGCGCCAGCTCATGCTGGGCGCTGCCGACCTGATGCTGGACATCGGCACCACGCAGGACGACGCGCCGCTGCACCACTACCGGGCCCTGCTCGTGATGCATTCGCGGCTGGCCGGGTTGCCGCCGCCCGTGGACGGCGTGTGCCTGGGGCTGGAGGACGCGGCGCTGTTGGCGCGCGAGATCGCGCGCGCCAAGGACTTCGGTTTCGGCGCCAAGCTCTGCGTGCATCCGCGCCAGGTGGTGCCCGTGCACGAAGGCTTCGGCCCGGCGCCGCACGAGCGGGCCTGGGCCGAGCGCGTGGTGTCGGCTGCCAGCAGCGCGCAGGGGGCGGCCGTGCGCGTCGATGGCCGGCTCGTCGATGCGCCGCTGCTCGAACAGGCGCGCCGCCTGCTCGCTGCTGGCTGATGCAGCGGGCCACGGCCCGCTTCCTAGAATGGCCCTCCCATGAGAGTGCCGGTCGATCTCCAGCATCTGCGTGCCTTCGTCGCGATCGCGCGCGAGGGCAACCTGACGCGCGCGGCCACGCGGCTGCACCTGACGCAGCCGGCGGTCAGCATGCAGGTCAAGAGCCTGCAGGAGATGCTCAAGCTCACGCTGTTCACGCGCACCGCACGCGGGCTGGCGCTGAGTCCGCAGGGCCGCGCGCTGCTGCCCGTGGCCGAGAAGATCCTGCTCGGCCTGGAGGACTTCTCGCAGGTGGCCGACGGCATGCAGCATGCCGCGATCGGCAGGCTCAGCATCGGCACCATCATGAACCCCGAGACCATCCGGCTCGGGGCCTGCCTGCACTACCTGGCCGAGCGCTATCCGCATGTGCAGACCCGGCTGCGGCACGGCATGTCGGGCTGGCAGCTGGAGCAGGTGCGCAAGGGCGAGATGGACTCGGCGTTCTACCTGTGCCCGCAGCCCGGTGCGGCGGCGGCGCCCGAGCTCGACAGCCTGCGGCTGACGACCATGCGCTACTTCGTCATCGCGCCCAAGGGCTGGCAGGCACGCGTGCAGAACAAGTCCTGGGCGCAGGTGGCGGCGCTGCCCTGGATCTGGACGCCGGAGCATTCCACGCACCACCAGCTGCTGAGCCGCCAGTTCGGCGAGGCCGGCGTGCAGCCCAACGTCGTGGCCGAAGTGGACCTGGAGGCATCGATGCTGGACCTGGTCATCTCCGGCGTCGGGCTGTCGCTGGCGCGCGATTCGGTGGCGCTGCAGGCGGCGCAGACGCATGGCCTCGTGGTGGCCTCGCAACTCGTGCTGCAGGCCGAACTGCAGTTCATCGCGCAGGCCCGGCGCTCGGAGGATCCGCTGATCCGGGCCGCCTTCGCGGCGGTGCGCGCGACCTACGCTTGACCGCGCGTCAACGCGCCGCGCGGTTGACCAGGTAGATGCCGACCAGCACCAGCACCATGCCGGCCGCGTGGAAGCCGTACAGCGGCTCTTGCAGGAACAGCCAGGCCAGGCCGGCGGCGTAGATGGGCCCGAGGTAGAGCACCACGGCCACGCGTGCTGCGCCCAGTTCGCGCTGCATCACGGCATAGGCCAGGTAGGCTGCGAAGCCCGGGATGGCGGCGGCCACCAGCGCCAGCACGAAGCCGTGCCAGCTCAGTGCGGGCGCGGCCTGGTGGGCGAGCTCCCAGGCCGTGAACGGCAGCAGCACGAGCACACCGGCCACGCTGATGGCCGCGAGCCGCGCCATCGGCGACAGCGGGCTGGGCCAGCGGCGCAGCAGCACGGAGTACAGGGTCCACGACAGCGTGGCCGCCAGGATCCAGGCGTCGCCCGGCACCAGGTTCACGCCGGCCAGTGTGGCCCACTGGCCTTGGAGGACCACATGCACCACGCCGGCCAGCGCCAGGGCCACGCCCAGCGCCTGCGTGCGACCGAAACGTTCCTTGAGCCACAGGGCCGAGACCAGTGCGATCAGCACGGGCGACAGTGCATAAATCAGTGCGATGTTGATGGCCGCCGTGGTGCGTGCACCAATGTAGACCCAGGCGCCGCAGATCCACATGCCCAGTGCACCCAGCACCACATAGCGGCGCCATTCGGCCGCGACATGGCTGCGGTGGCGCTGCAGTTCGCGCCAGGTCGGGACCGCGAACAGCAGGGCGGCCAGGGCCCAGCGCAGCAGGGCCAGCAGGTGCGGCTCGATGACGCCCGGCGCGCTGCGGGCCACGAGGTAGTTGACGCCCCAAAACGCCGGCGTGACGAAGATCAGGGCAAGCGCCCATTGCTGGCGAGCGGTCGCGTTCATGGGCGGCGATGGTAACGGTCCTCTTGGCATACAGCTTGCTCCCGTGTATGTTATTGAACACAACATGGAAAACAACAGAGGGCCTTATGCACCGCAATAGCACCTTGTCCCGCGCGGCGATCGCCGCACTCTCCTGCGCCGCCATCGGCGCCCAGGCCGCCGACTGGAGCGATACCTCCATCGGTGTTCGGTATGGCACCAAGTTCCAGGAGCCGTACAACGGCCAGGACATCAAGAAGACCATCGTCAATCTCACACACACCAGCGGCTACAAGTACGGTACCAACTTCGTCAACGTCGACGTGCTGCTGTCCGACCGCAAGGACGACAACGCGCAGGAAATCTACGTCGTCTACCGCCACACGCTGGACCTGGGCAAGGTCAGCGGCAAGTCGCTGGCCTTCGGTCCGGTGCGCGGCCTGGGCCTGACCGCAGGCTTTGACGTCAACACCAAGAACGACGACAGCTATGCCTCCAAGAAGCGCATGCTGGTGGCCGGCCCCACGCTGATGATGGACGTGCCGGGCTTCCTGAACATCGGCCTGTACGCACTGTGGGAGAGCAACAAGCCGATCGGCGTGACCGACCGCTACTCGTACGACGTGCACCCCATGCTGAGCCTGGCCTGGGGCATTCCGGTGGGCAGCACCGGGCTGTCGTTCGAAGGCTTCCTGAACTACATCGGCACCAAGGGCAAGAACGAGTTCGGTGGCGGCACGGCGCCCGAGACCAATCTGGACGTGACGCTGTTCTACGACGTGTCGCCGCACATCGGCGCCGGCAAGAACACGTTCCGCGTCGGGGTCGGCTACCAGTACTGGCGCAACAAGTTCGGCAACCCGCACAGCGTGCCGGGTTCGCTGGCCAAGACGCCGATGGTCCGGGCCGACTACCACTTCTGATGTCGCGGCGGCCTGGTGCCGCCGCTGGTCTGGAACGTCGCGCGCGCGGCGTTCCAGCGTGCGCGCAAGCGCTCAGTTGCCCTGCGTCTCCAGCTGGTGCGTGGCGTGCTGGTCCTGCGCCAGCAGCTGCACGAGCAGCGGCAGCGCCTGTTCCAGCGCGGGTTTGAGCGTGTAGGGCGGGTTCACGACGAAGATGCCGCTGGCCGGCAGGCCCGGGCGGCGTTCGCCCGCTGCCACCTGCTTGGCGGCCTTGACGGTCAGCGTGGCATGCAGCCAGGGCTTGCCTGCGCGCGCGGCGATGCTCTTGAGCTTGCGCGGCAGGATGTGCGCCTCGTTGCGCGCGATGAGCGGGTACCAGACCATGGTGGTGCCGGTGGGAAAGCGCTGCAGGGCCATGGTCTGCAGGTCGACCACGCGGCCATAGTCGCTCTTGAGCTCGTAGCTCGGGTCGCACAACAGCAGCGCGCGGCGCGAGGGGGGCGGCAGGAAGCGGCGCACCCCTTCGAAGCCGTCCTCGCGCAGGACCTGGACCTGCCGGCCGGCCTCCAGCTGTGCGATGTTGGCCTCCAGCGTCTTCGTGTCCGTGGGGTGCATCTCGAACAGCTTGATGCGGTCCTGCGGACGGGCCAGCCGCTGCATCACGAAGGGCGAGCCCGGGTAGATGCGGTGGCCGCCGCTGGGGTTGAAGCCGGCCAGCAGCTCCATGTAGCCGCTCAGGGCGGCGGGCCACTCGGCGCGCTCGGCGGCGGGGGTCTGCAGCAAACGCAGCACACCGTCGGCGGCCTCGCCGCTGGTGGCGGCGTAGTCGCCGTCGAGCCGGTACAGGCCGGCGCCGGCGTGCGAATCCAGCAGCGCCAGGGCGGTCTCCTTCTCGGCGAGGTGGCGCAGGATGGCGACCAGGGCCAGGTGCTTGAGCACGTCGGCGTGGTTGCCCGCATGGAAGGCGTGGCGGTAACTGAACATGGGGCGATGGTAATGGTGGCGGTGCCTGGGATGCGCTGCGGGGCGCAGCCTTCTACACTGCACGGCTCTGCCGCAAGCCGCCACACCGCCGTGAACGCCGCCGCCCTCCCTGCCCAGAACGGCCTGCCGCCGGGTACGCGGCTGGCGGAGTTCGAGGTGCAGGAGGTGCTGGGTGCGGGCGGCTTCGGCGTGGTCTACCGCGCCTACGACCACTCGCTGCACCGCACGGTCGCGATCAAGGAGTACATGCCGCGCGGACTGGCCGGCCGCGCGGGCCAGGCGGTGGTGCAGGGCGGCACGGCCGATGCAGCCGTCTTCGACGCGGGACTGCGTGCGTTCATGGCCGAGGCGCGCACGCTGGCGCGCTTCGACCATCCCTCGCTGGTCAAGGTGTTCCGGGTCTGGGAAGGCAACCGCACGGCCTACATGGCGATGCCGTTCTACGAGGGCCTCACGCTCAAGGCCGCCTGTGCGCAGATGCGACAGCCGCCGCCGGAGGCCTGGCTGCGCCGCCTGCTGTGGCCGCTGCTGCAGGCGCTGGAGCTGCTGCACCGCCAGAGC
>DATKFT010000279.1:0-1885 GCA_035544335.1 Pseudorhodoferax sp. | reverse complement strand
TGCACCGGATCAATGTTGTAGTGCGCCAGGACCGGCATGACAACGGGGGCCACGATGATGATGACCGGGATCGCCTCCATGAAGGTGCCCAGCAGCAACAGCACGACCGTGAGCACGAGCAGCACCGCGACCCGGCTGTCGGTCCAGTCGACCAGCAGCGTGGACAGGGCCTGCGGCACCTGCTCGGCCACCAGCACCCAGGCGAACAGGCCCGAGGCGCCGATGATGAGCAGGATGGACGCGCTGCTCTCGCCGGTGGACTTGAGGTTGTCCCACAGCGACTTCAGGCTCAACGTGCGGTACCAGAAGAAGCCGACCAGCAGCGCGTAGACGATGGCGCTGGAGGCGGCCTCGGTGGCCGTGAAGATGCCGAAGCGGATGCCGCCGATGATCAGCACCGGCACCATCAGCGCCGGCAGCGCGTCGATGGCCGCGGCGCGCAGCTCGGACCCGCTGAACGGCTGGCCGCCGGCCCAGTTGTGCTTGCGCGACTGCCAGATGGCCACGCCGATCAGCGACAGCCCCAGCAGGATCCCCGGGATGATGCCGGCCATGAACAGCTTGCCCACCGAGGTGTCGGTGATGGTGCCGTACACGATCAGCACGATGCTGGGCGGAATGATGGTGGACGTGGCCCCGGCGCTGCCCACCAGCGCGCAGGAAAAGCCCTTGTCGTAGCCGCTGCGCGCCATGGCCGGCAGCAGCAGGCTGCCGATGGCGACCACGTCGGCCACGCCCGAGCCGGACAGCGCGCCGAACATCAGGCAGGCCAGCACGGCGACGACGGCCAGGCCGCCTTTGATGTCGCCGACGATGGCCGCGCATAGGCGCACGATGCGCTGGGTCAGGCCGGCGCCGTTCATCAGCTGGGCGGCCAGGATGAAGAGCGGAATGGCCAGCAGCGTGAAGCTGTCCAGCCCCACCACGTACTGCTGCGCCGCGACCATCAGGGGCGCGGAGTCGTAGACGGCCAGGTAGGCCAGGCAGGAAAGCACCAGGCCGAAAGCGATGGGCATGTCGATCAGCACCGTGACCGTGAACACGCCCATCAGGAAGAGAGCACCCGAAGACATTATGTCAATCCTTTACTGCGGTGGCGGGCACCGGGGAGAACAGCTGCGCCAGGTGCACGACCACGGTGATGGCGCAGGCGAAGGGCAAGGCCAGGTAGACCGTGCCGGCCGAAACGTCCAGCGCCGGCAGCGTCTGGTCCATGGTCAGCTCGGCCAGCTGCCAGCCGGCATAGCCCAGCGCCGCCAGGCCGACGATGATGAGCGCCTGGTTGATGCGCTCGAACGCGGCCAGCACCCGGGGGTTGCGCACCATGAAGGGCAGCAGGCCCGCCATCAGGTGCGAACGCTCGAAGCTGCAGGTGACGCCGCCGATGAAGGCCGACCACACCAGCACCAGGCGGGGTAGTTCCTCGGCCCAGTGCGGCGTGGTGTGGGTCACGAAGCGGGCGAACACCACGTAGGAGATCAGGATCGCCAGCAAGGCCACCGCCAGGGCGGCGAAGGCCTTGCTGATGCCCGACAGGATCGCGGACAGTCGGTTGAGCATTACTTGGCCTCGCGGTACTTCTGCACGAGGGCCATCAGCTCGGGGCCGTAGGTGACCGAGTAGGTCTTCCAGACGGGCTCGACGGCGGCGGCGAAGGCGGCCTTGTCGACCTCATTGACCTGCATGCCTTTTTCTTTGAGCTGGGCGATGAACTGCTGGTCGCCCTCGCTGATCATCTTGCGCTGGGCGTCGCGCCACTTGTCGGCGGCGGCCTGCACCACCTGCTTGTCCTCGGCCGAGAGCTTGTTCCAGACCGGCTTGGAGACGATCAGGTTGGCCGGGCCCCAGACGTGGCCGGTCAGCGACAGGTACTTCTGCACTTCGA
>DATKFT010000278.1:0-6886 GCA_035544335.1 Pseudorhodoferax sp. | reverse complement strand
CCGGACCGCTCGCGCATGCTCATGGATGTCTCGGCGAGCTCCATCGGCTCGCTCGGCGCCGGCGCCTTGGCGCACGACGCCTGAAGTCCCCGCGTCAGCCGATCCGCAACTGCGTTCCCGCGTCGAACAGGTGCACCAGTTCCGGTGCGATGGCGAGGCTGATCGCGTCGCCCGGCTTGACCAGCAGCCGGTTGTGCACCAGGGCCTGGATCTGCTGGCCCTGCGACTCGCAGGCCAGCAGCGTGTCGGCCCCGCTGAACTCCACCACCTTCACCTCGCAGGCGATGCCGGGCGTGCCCGCGGCCTGCACCTGCAGGTGCTCGGGCCGCAGGCCCAGCAGCAGCGGGCGACCTTCGAGCGTCTGCGCGTGCGCGGGCAGCACCACGGCGCCGCCCGGTGTGCGGGCCTGGCCGCCCTGCACCGTGGCCGGCAGCAGGTTCATGGCCGGCGAGCCGATGAAGGTCGCAACGAAGGCATTGCCGGGGCGGTCGTAGAGCTCCACGGGCGTGCCCACCTGCTCCACCTTGCCGTCGCGCAGCACCACGGTGCGGTCGGCCATGGTCATGGCCTCGACCTGGTCGTGCGTGACATAGACCGAGGTGGTCTTCAGGCGCTGGTGCAGCGCACGGATCTCGGTGCGCATCTGCACGCGCAGCTTGGCGTCGAGGTTGGACAGCGGCTCGTCGAACAGGAACACCTTGGGGTCGCGCACCATGGCGCGGCCCATGGCCACGCGCTGGCGCTGGCCGCCCGACAGCTGGCGCGGCAGGCGGTCGAGCAGCGCGTCCAGCCCCAGCATGCGCGCCGCGCTGCTCACCTTGGCGCGGATGGTGTCGGCCGCGGTGCCCGCGATCATGAGGCCGAAGCCCATGTTGCCCTCCACCGTCATGTGCGGGTACAGCGCATAGGTCTGGAACACCATGGAGACCTCGCGCTGCTTGGGCGGCAGCTCGTTGACCACGGTGTCGCCGATGCGGATCTCGCCCGTGGTCGGCGCGTCCAGCCCCGCGACCATGCGCAGCAGCGTGGACTTGCCGCAGCCGCTGGGACCCACGAAGACCGCGAATTCGCCGTCGCCGATGGCGATGTCCACGCCCTTGATGACCTTGGTCTCGCCAAACGTCTTCGTGATGCCCGAGAGGGTGACCGATGCCATCTCAGGACCATCCCCCCAGGCGGCTACGCCGCTCCCCCCTTGCGCTGCGCGAAGGGAGGCGCCCCCAACGGCCTGGCAGAGCCGGTTCCGTGGGTGCACTGGCATGGCCTGCACCGCGGCCTCTGGAATCGTGGTTCATCAGATCTCCGTTGACGATGTACATGGCGCCTCTACTTCACACTGCCGGCCGTGAGCCCGCCGACGATCTCTTTCTGAATCACCAGCGTGAGCACCAGCACCGGCAGCGTGACCAGCAGCGCCGCGGCCGCCAGTGGCCCCCAGGCGATCTGCTCGAAGGTCAGCACGTTGTAGATGGCCACGGGCAGCGTGCGCGTCTCGCGCCCGGCCAGCACGGCGCCGAAGATGAAGTTGTTCCACGAGAAGATGAAGGCCAGGATGGCCGCCACCGTGATGCCGGGCCGCGCGAGCGGCAGCGCGATGTGGCGAAAGCGCTGCCAGGGCGAGCAGCCGTCCATGACGGCCGCCTCGTCGAGCTCGACCGGCAGCGTCTCGAAGTAGCCCGCCACGATGTAGACCATGATGGGCACCGTGATCACGAGGTGCGTGATGACCACGGGCGCCAGCGTGCCCGTGAGCCCCAGCGCCTGGAACAGCGTGAACAGCGGGATCAGGAAGCTGATGGCCGGCGTCATGCGCGCGATCAGGATGGTCAGCAAGAGCTTCCTGGCCTTGAGCCGCGCGATGCCGTAGCCGGCCGGCACGCCGATCAGCAGGGCCACCAGTGTCGCCAGCCCGGACACCACCACGCTGTTCAGGAAGTACTGGAAGAAGGGGCCGCTGTCGAACACCTTGCGGAAGTTCGCGAGCGTGGGCGGGTTCGGGATGAACACCGGCGGGTAGGCCAGGTTGTCGACCTCGTTCTTGAAGGCCAGCGACAGCATCCACAGGAAGAAACCGATGGCCGGCGAGACCAGCAGGAACACGCACAGCGCGAGCAGTACCCGATCGATCAGTTTGGCTTTCATGGCGTGGCCCTCCACGCGGAACAGCGCAAGCCGCGGAGCAGGCCCTGCGAGGGCACCCGCGGGACGGGCTCTGCCAGGCCGCTGGGTGCGCCCCTGGAGGGGGATGGGATGGCTACACGAAGTGAGCCAGCCCAACGGGGTGGACTGAGTTCACGCGTCATAGCGGGACCGTTCCTTGAGCCAGAAGAGCAGCAGGCTCAAGGCCACCACGAGCACGAAGAACACCACCACGACCGCCGACGCCTTGCCGATCTGGTAGAACGAGAACGCCTGCAGGTACAGGTACAGGTTGATGGTCTCCGAGGAGGTGCCGGGCCCGCCCTGCGTGATCACGTAGATGGTGTCGAAGGTCTTGAGCGCGTCGATGAGCCGCACCACGGCCGCCACCATGATGAAGGGCATCAGCAAGGGCAGGGTGACGTGGCGCAGCGTCTGCCAGCGTGTCGCGCCTTCCATGTAGGCGGCCTCGAACGGGTCGGTCGGCAGCGAGGCCAGGCCACCCAGCACGATCAGCATCACGAGCGGCGTCCACTGCCAGATGTCCACGAGCACCAGGCAGGGAATCGCCAGCATGGGCGAGTAGACCCATTCGCTCGGCGGGATGCCGACCAGCGACAGCAGGTAGTTCAGCACGCCCTGCTGCGGGTGGAACATCATGACCCAGACCAGCGCGATGGCCACGGGCGTGGCCATCATGGGCAGCACGAAGGCGCCGCGCCAAAAGCCCCGGCCCGCGAACTTCTGGTGGAACACCAGCGCGGCCGCCGTGCCCAGGACCAGCGGGGCGATGACGGCCAGCGCCGTGAACACCAGCGTGTGCAGGATGGACATCAGAAAGCGCGTGTTCGTCGCCAGCTCGACATAGTTGGCCAGGCCCACGAACTTCGAGGCCGAGCCGATCTTCCAGTCGAACAGGCTCATCCACAGCGTGAACATCCACGGGAACACGATGACCGCCAGCACGACCAGCACGGCCGGCGCGATGAACCACAGGAAGGGCGAGACGCGCCGGCGCATCAGGATTCTGATTTCGCGAGCACGGGCGCGAACTCGGCCGTGGCCTTCTTGAGCTCGGCCGCCGGGTCGGCCCCGGTCAGCATGTTGTTGAGCGCGATGCCGTAGACGTCGCGGAACTCGGTCACGGGCTCGATGATGGGCAGGCCGGGCTTGGCGATGCGCAGCGATTCGGCGACGGCCGTGAGCCAGGCGGCCGGCACCTTGAGGTTGGCGATCGCCTCCTTGTCGCCGTAGGCCGACAGCCGCACGGGCGCGCCCGAGCCCGTGGCCAGCATGCGGGCCTGCATGGCCTTGTTGGTGGCCCAGACGATGTACAGGAAGGCGGCCTCCTTCTTCTTGGAGTAGGCGGAGATGCCGATGCCGTCGCCGAAGGTGGCCGAGACCTGGGCCTTGGGGCCGGGCGGCATCACGCCGTAGCCGACCTTGCCGACCACCTTGGACTTGGTGGCGTCTTCCAGCGGCGGCGCGAAGCCCGAGCCGTCGATCCACATCGCGGCCTTGCCCTGCAGGAACAGGCTCTGCGATTCGTTCCAGTTGTAGCCCGCGATGCCGGCTGGGCCCGTGGTCTTGAGCAGGTCGCGGTACAGCGTGGCCGAGGCGACGGCCTCGGGCGTCTCGGTGGCGAGCTTGCCATTGGCGTCGAAGAACTGGCCGCCCCAGCCCAGGAAGAAGCCGGTCCACAGCGGCACGTTGGCGTTCTTGAGGCCGCGGCCGACGAAGCCGGCCACGCCGTTGGCCGGGTCGTGCAGCTTCCTGGCGGCCTCCAGGATCTCGGCGTAGGTCTTGGGGTAGGCCACGCCCTTGGCCGCGAACAGCTCCTTGTTGTAGTACAGGATCCAGGGGTCCAGGTTCAGCGGCAGGCTGTCGATGCGGCCGTCGCTCTGCGTGGCGTAGAACATGCCGCCGGCCGAGTAGTCCTTCTGGTCGAAGTCCGGCGGTGCGGCATTGGCGAACATGGGCCGCAGGTCTTCCATCCACCTGCCCTTGGCGAACTGGCGCTTCTGCACGTGGTAGGAGAGGTGCACCACGTCGAAGCTCGTGCGGCCCGAGTTGAACTCGATCACGGTCTTCTGGCGCGACTGCTGCTCGGGCATCTGCTCGGCGCCCACCTTGATTCCGGTCAGCGCCTCGAACTCCTTCTGGTGCTGCTGCAGCAGCTCGCCGCGCGGGCTCTTGATCAGGTGCACCTCCAGGCTCTGGCCCGCGTAGCGTTTCCAGTCGAAGCCGGCCTGCGCGAAGGCGCCGGGCAGGCTGCCCAGGGCGGTGGCGCCGGCGGCGGCCTGCAGCAGTTCACGGCGCTTGAAGGCGGGATGGTCCATGGCTTGTCTCCGTTGGTGTATTTACAGGGTCGCGAAATCCTGGCCGAGCGCACGGTACGCGGCGCGCACGGCCTGTGCCTCGGTGTTTTCCAGGGGCGAGAGCGGCGCGCGCACGTGCAGCCAGCCGTCGTCGCCGAGCTGCTCGGCCAGCGCGGTCTTGTAGGCGCTCACGAAGGGCATGCCGGGGCGCACGCCGAGCAGGGCCAGCAGGCCTTGCATGAGCGCGAGGTCGGCTGCCGAGACCTCGGCCGGGTGCGACACCACGCGCCGCATCAGGTGGGGCGCCAGGTTGGCCAGGCCGTTCACCGAGCCGGCGCCGCCTTGCAGCATCACGGGTGCCACGTCGAGCTCGGCGCCGACCAGCGTGCCGAGCTGCGGAAAGGCCTTGACCAGGCCCAGCGAATGGGCCCGGTCGCCCGTACTGTCCTTGATGCCGACCACCACGCCCGGGTGCGCATCGGCCAGCGCGGCGATGGCGGCATGGCTGAAGCCCACGTTGCTGAGCGAGGGGAACTGGTACAGCAGCACGCGCAGGGCCTCGCTGCCGATGCCGGCCACCATCTGCGTCACGGCCTGCACCACGCCGGCATCGCGCGGGTGGTTGAAGTAGAAGGCCGGCATGTAGAGCTGGCGCGTGCAGCCCCGTGCGACGGCATGGCGGCCCAGCGCGATGCTGTCGCCCAGCGCGCAGGCCGTGGTGCAGACGATGAGCTGCGCGGGCCGCACGCCGTCGGCCAGGGCGGCTTCGAGCAACGCCTGGCGCTCGGCCAGGGTCAGCGCCGGGCCCTCGCCCGTGGTGCCGAACAGCGTGATGCCCTCGCTGCCGGCGGCCAGCATGCGGCGCGCCTGGGCCAGCGTGCGCGCGGTGTCCACGGCGCCGTCGGCGGTGAAGGCCGTGGCCAGGGCCGGCCACAGGCCGCGGATGGCATGGGTCGTGGCATGGGTCATGGGCTGCGTCTCCGGGAGGATGGGGGCGGGTCTGGCGTGTCCGGCGTGTCTGGCGCCGGTGCGGCGCCCGCGGGCGACAGCACGCGGCTGCGCGCGCTGTCCAGGTGCGCGTCGAGCAACCGCTCGGCCGCGGCGGCGTCGCGCCGCTGCAGCGCGCCGATGAAGCGCAGGTGCTCCTGCATGGCCGGGACCACGCGCGCGGGCGTGATCACGGTCTGCTCGAGCTTGATCAGGCGCACGCGCAGGCTGTTGACGCGGTAGATCTCCGACAGGATCTCGTTGCCCAGCGCATCGACCATGCGGTCGTGCAGGCCCCAGTCCACGGCCTGGGCGTCGTCGAGCAGGGCGCCGTCGGCGCGGCCGGCACGACCCGCACCATCGGCATTCGCGCGGCGCAGGATGTCCTCGTGGCTGGCCGCGATCGCGGCGAGCTCCGCGTCGGACACCGTGGCCACGAAATGGCGCACGGCCTCGCGCTCCACCATGGCGCGCACCTGGAAGGCGTTGCGCACGAGCTTCAGGTCCACGTGCGCGATCTGCAGGCCGCGCTGCGGCACGGTCTTGACGAGGCCGGCCGCCTCGAGCCGCGGGATCATCTCGCGCACGGCGCCCAGCGGCATGTCCAGCAGCGTCATGAGTTCGCGCTGCGAGACGAACTGCCCGGGCCGCACCCTGCCGTTCAGGATCTGCTGCGTGAAGCCCTGGTAGGCGCGTGCGCGCTGGCTCGTGGGCGCGGCCGTGGCGGGCGCCTGGGCGACGCCGGTGGGCGCGCGCCGGGTGCTCAAGGCTGCGCCAGGCCTTTCTTGAGCAGGATGTTCGCGTAGGTGCGCGTGTCGCCCGTCGCCACGATCACGAAGGCCTGCGCGGCCCGCTCGTAGAACGCATAGCGGTCCAGCGCGCCGGCCGCGCCATGGCCATGCCGGGCCAGCACCTCGTTGAACTGCAGGACGGCCGGCGGCACCTCGGCCGTGTTGCCCACGACCTGCATGGTGCAGCTGGGCTGCGGCACGAAGCCGTCCAGCGGCAGCACCGAGAGCACGGCGTCCAGCGCCTCGTGGGCCGCGATGCCGGGCAGGCGCACGAGGCGCTTGGCATGCGTGGCCGCGGGGAAGTAGGCGTCGGCCAGCACGATCTCGTCGCCATGGCCCATGGACGCCAGCGCGTGCAGCAGGTCGGGCGAGAGCAGCGGCGAGAGGTTCTTGAGCATGGCGGCGCCATGGTGCGGCCGGCGGCGGCCTGCTCCCATCGGCACAAGCCCTGTTGACGCACTGACATGTCAGCCCTAGGGTCGGCATCTTTTGCATGTGGGAGAGCCATGCCGATGCCGAACCCGCCCGCCGCGTGCGGCGTGGCCTGCGCCACGGGCGCGCGCCTGGGCCTGGGCGGGGCGCCGCTGGGCAACCTGTTCCAGGCCATCGGCGAGGCCCAGGCCCAGGCGGTGCTGGCGGCCGCGCTGGCCG
>DATKFT010000277.1:0-2541 GCA_035544335.1 Pseudorhodoferax sp. | reverse complement strand
CGTCGACCAGGCTGCGGTAGGTGTCCGCCAGGTCATCAACCGAGCCACTGATGCCGTTGATGATCTCGGCCATTCCAGAGCCGGCCCCTTCGAACTTCACCACGCTTTCGCGGAAGATCTCGGCGGCCACATCGCCTTGCTTGCCCACGAGATCCATGAAGCCGACCGCGGAGATGCCGAAGCGCTCCAGCGCGTACTCGGCCGATTCGATCCCAGACGACACACGGATCAAGGTCTCGAAGTAACCCTCGCCGATCTTTTGGAACGCGTCCAGGCCGGGAACGACCGTCTTGCCGATGGTGTCCGCCGCGGCGCTGATGGTGGAGCTGATGGCGTCCTGCAGATCGCTGCCCTTGAGCCCGCGCAGGCTCACCCGCGGGATATCGATCAGGGTGTTCGCGATCTGCTCGCTAACCTGGGCCGCGTCACGGCCCAGTGCGGACGATGCCATCACGAGGGCTGAGGACAGGCCGCTGAAGACGCGCCCCAGCGCTTCGTTGGTGTCCGCATCCAGCTCGCCGAAGATCGTTTCGTTGGACGTGCTCTTGGACAGGCCGAACAGCTTGCTCTTCGTCTTGGTGATGTCGGTGTAGGAGCTGAACCCCTCGCCCCGGCTGAGCTGCTCGACCAAGCCCTTGATCACCAGGCCGGAATCCGTGATCTCCTGAGTCACTTTCCCAAAGAGGCTGGCGCCCAAGCCGCCAAGCCCGATCACATCGAGCAACGGGTCGAGGTTCTTCGTCGAGATGACGCCCTCGACGACGCCGACCGAATTTCCCGACGTGATGCCCTGTGTGCGCAGAACCGCATTCGCCACGCCGGCCATGGCGCCCTCGATATTGCGCAGCGATGCCAGCATCCCGCTCTGGTAGCGAAGCTCGAGCTTCGCGCTGTCCTGCAGCATCTCGAAGGCATTGCCCAGGCTGGCGCTCTTGGCCTCGGCATCGCCGAACACCGTGCCGGTGCCCTGGGTGCGTTGGCGCTCCTCGCGCACGGCCGACGAGCTGCCACCGCCCCCGAAGCCACCCACCATGAAACCCAGACCCGCCATGACGGCCGCCATGACGGCCATGCGCGGGAGCGCGCTGTAAGGGTCGCCCTGGGCCTGTGTGGCAACGCCAACCGCAGCAGCGGACTGGCCCTTGACCAGGTCGGCAGCAACCTGCGCGCTGGTGCCCGATGTCACAGCCGCCGCCTTCGTGGACTCGCCGGTCACGGTCGCAGAGGTGACGGCGTTGATGCCGAACAGCTGCTTCGTCATGGACTCGACCGCCAACGCCAACTCGACCGCGCGGAAGCCCTTCTCGGCCGCCTCCATGACCTTGTAGCCCTTGGAATGTTCGCTGAAGAATCCCTTGGCGGCACCGGCGATGGATGCGTAGCTGCCGATCTGCGATTGCGCCGACTTCTTGGCCAGCGCCATCTCGCGCTTGTGGTACTCGCTCTGGTCGATCTCCCCCGCACTGCTGCGAAGCTTCTCCTGCATCTTCGCCAGCTCGGCCTGCTGTTGCGCGTAGTCCTGGAAGGCGTTGGTCAGCTGGGCTAGCGAATTGCCGGCCTCGCCGAACGCGTCTTTCAGCGCGCTGCCAAAGTCCTTCGCGCGCGCCGGGTCCAAGTAGGCGTCCAGCTCCTTCAGGCTGTCGACCGCTGTCTTGCTGGAGAGGCCGGACAGCTCGGCGCTCTTCGCATCCCCCAGGGTCCGGCGTGCCGCCTCCTTGCCGGGCTCCGAGGCTCCAGACTTCTCGATCTTTTCCAGCTCCTTGGCGTACTTGAGCTCGATGGCCCGCTCGGCCACGATGCGAGCGCGCGCGTCAGCAGTCAGGCCCATCAGGCGCAGCTCGGTCTCGTACAGCGTGGACGCATCCTGCGCGTTGCGCAGCATCTCCTGGGCGTGCTCGTTGAGGGTCTTCGCGTCGGCGATGCGCTGCGCATCCACCTTGCGCTGTTGCGCGTCGATCTTGTCCTGCAGCGCGCGCACATAGGATGGGTCGTAGCTGGAATCGCTGCCGCCCTCGACCTCGGCCATCTTGGCCTTGAGCACGGACAGGCGGTATTCCTCCACTGCCGTCCTGCTTTTGCCCCACATCGCATTCGTCGCCTCCAACTCGTCGGCCTGCGTGGCAATGCTCTGCGCCTCCTGGCGCGTGGAGTCGATCAGGGAGGCATAGGCTGCCTTGGCCTTCTCCAGGCCGTCGATGCGCTTCTGCTCTGCAGCGATGGCCTTCTCGGCAGCGGCAGCACGCTCGGCCTCGACCAGCGCCAGTTCCTTCTGCGAGCGCGTGACGCCCGAGATGCTGGTCTTCAGTTCCTCGCGGATCTTGGCGGCTTCCTTCTCGGACTGCGTGACCTTCTCGATCAGCGGGCCCTGCTCGCGCAGCTGCTTGAGGTAGGCCTCGGCCTCGTCGGCGCGGGCACGCAGGCGGGCGACTTCGGACTCGCCTGCGCCGGCAGCGCCGTTCTTGTTCTCCTCGTACTTCTTGCGGATGTCAGCAATGCGCTCGCGCAGGTCAGCCTCTTTGATCAGGCCGGCCGCAATGAGGG
>DATKFT010000276.1:0-1544 GCA_035544335.1 Pseudorhodoferax sp. | reverse complement strand
CCATGGGCTGCGCGCAGCTGCGCGAGCTGGCGCTCGAAGGCCTCCAGGCCGGCACGGCACCAGTGCCGGTACCAGGCGTTCTTGGCGGCGTCGTCCGCGTGCAGGTCCTGCGCGAGGTACCTCAGCACGCGCAGGTTGTTGATGGGATGGATCTCGCAGGCGATGGACTGCGCGAGCGCACGCACCTGGGCGCGCGCGAGCGGATCGGCCGGCAGCAGCCGCGGCACGGGATGGGTCTCGTCGAGGTACTCGATGATGGCCAGGGACTGCGAGAGCCGCACGCCGTCGACCTCGAGCACGGGCACCAGGCGGTCGGCCGAGACCGCCGCGAACGCGCTTTCGCGCTGCTCGCCCTTGGCCAGGTGGACCGGCAGGTAGTCGTAGGCCAGTTGCTTGAGCGCCAGCGCGATGCGCACGCGGTAGGAGGCCGAGGAGCGGAAGTAGCTGTAGAGCTTCATGGCGGGCGGGGATGGCAGAGGGGAATGGCAGGATGGGGCGGTGCTCAGGCGGCGAGCGCCTGCACCCGCGCGGACTGGCGTGCGCGCAGGCAGCCGAACACCGTCCCGACCGTCAGCGTGCCGAGTGCACCGACCGCCATCAGCGGCCGTGTGCCATGGCCCGCGACCGACAGGCCGGCCAGCCAGACACCGATGGCCTGGCCCAGGAAGAAGCAGCAAGCGAAGGACGACACGGCCGCGCCGCGGCGCTCGGGCGCCATCTGCGTCGCGTTGGTCTGCAAGGTGTTGTGCAGCATGTAAAAGCCCAGGCCCGCCGCCAGGCAGGCCGGCACGGCCCACCACCAGGCCGGCGCCCAGGCGATGCCCAACAGCGCCAGCGCGACCACTGCGCCGCCCCAGATGGCCAGGCGCGTCTCGCCCATGCGCGCCACGAGCCGCCGCGCGCCGAACGCGAACAGGATGCCGCCACCACCGAAGGCCATGAGGGTCGCGCCCGCCGCCGCCAGCGGCAGATCGAACACCGCATGCAGGTGCACGGCGATGAAGGCGAAGGCGCCGAAGATGCAGGCGCCTTCGAGGAACACGGTGGCCAGCACCACGCGCGCCCAGGGCACGGCCAGCACCTTGGCGAATTCGCCGGCCATGCGGCGCACGGGATGGCCGGCGGCCACCGTGGCGGCAGGGCGCGGCACACGCCGGCCCACACGCTGCATGGTCAGCGCGATCACCACGAAGCCGGCCGCCAGGCCCCAGAACGGCATGCGCCAACCCAGGTGGTCCGCGGCCAGGCCGCCCACCACCACGCCGGTCGACATGCCCAGGATCTGCCCGACGAGAAAGCGTGCCAGCACCGGCTGGCGGTCCGCATAGGGGACCATGTCGCCGATGAAGGCCATGGACAGCGGAATGACCGCGGCCGCGGCCATGCCGGCCACGAGCCGCGCGCCCACCAGCTCGGCAAAGCCCGGTGCCAGCCCGCAGGCCAGCGAGGCCAGCGCACAGGCCATGGTGGCCCAGCCGATCACGCGGTACTTGCCGAAGCGGTCGCCCAGCGGGCCGAACAGCAGTTGGGACAGGCCGTAGGCC
>DATKFT010000275.1:0-2420 GCA_035544335.1 Pseudorhodoferax sp. | reverse complement strand
CGCCCACAACGGCAACGAGGCGCTGGCCCAGCTCGCCACCCAGCGCTTCGACCTGGTCCTCATGGACATGCACATGCCCGAGCTCGACGGCCTCAGCGCCACCCAGGCCCTGCGCGCACGCGAGCGCGAGCAGGGTCTCGTGCCCACGCCCGTCATCGCGCTGACGGCCAGCGTCCAGGCGGCCGACCGGCTGGCCGCGCAGCAGGCCGGCATGGACGGTTTTGCGACCAAGCCCGTGGTGACGGACCAGCTGTTCGGCGAGATCGCCCGCGTGCTGGGCCTGGAGCAGCCGCTCGCCCGGCCGCTGGAGCGCGGCGCCGTTCCCAGCGAGGTGGTCGACTGGCAGCAGGGCCTGCGCCTGTGGCCCAGCCGCGAGCGGCTGCAGGCCGCGATCGCGAACTTCGTGCAGGGCCAGGCCGGCGCGCCGCTGGACCTGGCCGACGCGCTGATGCAGGACGATGCGCCCGCCCTGGCGGCCCTGGCCCACCGCATCGGCGGCGCGGCCGGCAACCTCGCACTGCCCGCGCTGCGCCTGGCGGCCCAGGCGCTGGAGCGCGCCGCACGCGCCAAGCAGGGCGAGGCCATGCAGGCTGCCGTGCCGGCCCTGCTGGTCCAGCTGCAGGCGGTCGTGGACACCCTGCCCACGCCGGCCGCAGCGCCCCCGGCGCCGACCACGCAGGCGCCGCTGGACCCGCCCAGCGTGCTGGCCGAGCTCGCCGGCCTGCAGCAGGCGCTGGAGCGCAACGAGCTGGACGAATCGGCGCTGCACCAGCTGGCCGAGGTGCTGCCGCCCGAGGACGTGCGCCAGCTGCTCGACGCGATCGACAACTTCGATTTCGAGGCCGCCGTGCGCTGTGTGGACCGGCTGCGCAATGGCCTGCAAGAGGAAGGAGCCCCGCAATGACGAGTACCGCCGACCGGCGCCCGCGCCTGCTGCTCGTGGACGACGAGCCCACCAACCTGCAGGTGCTGCGCGGCATCCTGCAGGCCGACTACCGGCTACTGTACGCCCGCGACGGTGCCACGGCGCTGAAGCTCGCGCGCGAGGATAAGCCGGACCTGCTGTTGCTGGACGTGATGATGCCGGGCATGAGCGGCCACGATGTCTGCCGCGCACTCAAGGCCGATGCCGCCACGCGCGCCATCCCGGTGATCTTCGTGACCGCGCTGGCCGATGCCGGCGACGAGACCCTGGGCTTCGATGCGGGCGCGGTGGACTACATCATCAAGCCCGTGAGCCCGCCCGTGGTGCGCGCGCGCGTGCGCAACCACCTGTCGCTGGTCCGCATGGACGAACTCAAGGCCTCGCGGCTGCAGATCGTGCAGCGCCTGGGCCGCGCGGCCGAGTACAAGGACAACGAGACCGGCCAGCATGTGATGCGCATGAGCCACTACGCGCAGGCGCTGGCGCTGGCACTGGGCTTCGACCCGCGCGACGCCGAGGACCTGCTGCACGCGGCCCCCATGCACGATGTGGGCAAGATCGGCATTCCCGACCACATCCTGCGCAAGCCCCAGGCCTTGACGCCCGAGGAATGGGCCGTGATGCGCACGCACGCCAGCATCGGCGCCGACATCATCGGCCAGCACGAGAGCGGTGTGCTGCACCTGGCCGCCAAGATCGCGATCGGCCACCACGAGAAATGGGACGGCAGCGGCTATCCCCACGGCCTGGCGGGCGATGCGATCCCGCTGGAGGCGCGCATCGTGGCCATCACCGACGTGTTCGATGCGCTGACCAGCGTGCGCCCCTACAAGCCGGCCTGGAGCGTGGAAGACGCCGTGGCCTTGCTGGAGCGCGAAGCCGGCAAGCACTTCGACCCGGCGCTGGTGCCCGTGTTCGTGAGCGTGCTGCCGCAGGTGCTGGCGATCCGCGAGCGCTTCGCGGACGTGCCGCCGCCGCCCTGAGCGCCGGCCCCGACCCTGGGGCTAGCCCTGGAACTGCGGCTGCAGCTGCCGCACGCGCCGCAGCGCAGCGGTCGCGGCGGCCGTGCGCGTCTCCACGCCCAGCTTGACGTAGACACGCTCCAGGTGCTTCTTGATGGTCGCGGGACTCGCGCCCAGGATCTCGCCGATGTCGCGGTTGGTCTTGCCCTTGACGAGCCAGTACAGCACCTCGGCCTCGCGCGCGGTCAGTGCCAGCGACAGGCCCAGCGCCTCGATCACGGCCGCGTCCGACTCCTCGCGCATGACGATCAGCCAGTCGCCACCGCCCTCCGCCTCGCCGTCCCCGTCGCCGGTCTGGCGGTGCAGCCGGAAACTCAGCGCACGCGCGCCCTGCGCCAGGCGCAGCGGCGGCGGCTCGATCTGGCGCTGCGCTGCATCGGCCGCATGCCGGCGCAGCCAGTCCAGCAACACGGGCGGTGCCATGCCGCCCGCGCCCGGCCCGCCGCAGTAGCGCTGCAGCAGCTCGCGCGCGA
>DATKFT010000274.1:0-8730 GCA_035544335.1 Pseudorhodoferax sp. | reverse complement strand
CTTCGCAGGCGCGCGTCCACGGAGGCCAGGCCGCGGCGCAGTTGCAGCATCGCGGCGATGCAGTACTCCACGACGGCCGCGGTGTTGGAGCCCGGCAGGTTGGCCACGGGGATGCCGCGCGCCGTGGCCGCGGCGACCGGGATCATGTCCAGCCCCACGCCATGGCGCACCACGGCGCGCAGCCGCGGCGCATGGTCGAACAGGTCGGGCGGCAGCTGGGCGCGCACGACCAGCGCGTCGGCCTCGCGCACGAGTTGCTGCAGCGTGGCGGCGCGCGTGTCGGGCGCCGTGGTCACCGCGCAATGCTGCTGCAGTTCGGGCAGCAGCGCGGGATGGATGGGGTTGGTCAGCAGGACGCGGGGCAAGGCGGTCATCGTGTCTCCAGGAAGGCGGGCCCGGCCAGCACCGGGTTGGCCAGCGCGCCCAGGCCGGCCAGCGCGACGGTGACGGTCTGGCCGGGCCGCAGCCAGGCCGCGGGCTGGTGGCTGGCCGCCACGCCGGCCGGCGTGCCCGTGGCGACCACGTCGCCCGGGTCCAGCGGCATGCGGTGCGAGACGTATTCGACCAGCGCGGCGATGTCGTGCAGCATGCTGGCCGTGGAGCCGTCCTGCAGCAGGCGGCCGTCGATGTCGAGCCGGATGCCCACGCGGTAGGGGTCGGCCACCTCGTCGGGCGTGATGAGCCAGGGCCCCAGCGGCGCCGAGGCCGGCAGGTTCTTGCCGCGCACGAAGTTGCCGCCGTCGGCCTTGACCAGCGCGCTGCCGCTCACATCGTTGTGCAGCGTGTAGGCGGCCACATGCTCCATGGCCTGCGCCCGATCGACCCGCAGCGCGCGGCGGCCGATGACCACGGCCAGCTCGGCCTCGTAGCCCACCTCGCCCACGTCGGGCGGAATGCGGATGGCCTCGCCGGGGCCGATGACGGTGCTGCCCGAGCGCACGAAGGTCACGGGCTCGGCCGGCGCCGGCATGTTGCGCTCGGCCAGCGCATCGCGGAAGTTGAAGGCCGCGCCGACGATCTTGCCGGGCCGCAGCGGGGCCAGCAGCTGCACGCCGTCCAGCGGGCGCAGCGCGGCGGTGTCGAAGCGCACGTCGCGCAGGCGCGCGGCCCAGCCGGACAGGCCCTGCTCCACCATGGCCAGCAGGCTGGTTGGCGCATCGCCTACGAGGTCCCGGCAGCCGGGATGCGACAGGTCGGCGACATCGCTGCCGACGACCACGCCGGGCGTCGGCCGGCCCTGCGGGCCGCTGAAGCTCACGAAACGCATGCGGCGGCCTCCTCAGGCCACGCGGTAGCGGTCCAGCACCTGGCGGTCGACCTCGATGCCCAGGCCCGCACCGGTCGGGATCTGCACCTTGCCGCGGCGCTGCACGATGGGCTCGCGCGAGAGGTGGTCGCGGAACGGGTTCTCGCACTGCTCGAACTCGAGCAGCGGCGGCATCGGGCGCAGGCTCGGCGGCTGGTCGGGCAGCGCTGCCAGGAAGTGCAGCGTGGCCGCCAGACCGATGGCCGAACCCCAGGCATGGGGCACGCATTCGACGCCATGGGCGCTGGCCAGCGTGGCGATCTTGCGGCACTCGCTGATGCCGCCGGCCGCGCAGACGTCGGGCTGCACGATGTCCATGGCCTTGCGCACCACGAGGTCGCGGAAACCCCATCGCGTGAACTCGTTCTCGCCGCCGGCCACGGCCATGTCGAGCGCGCGCGTGACCTCGACATAGCCGTCGACGTCCTCGGGCGAGATCGGCTCCTCGAACCATTCCACGCCGAGCTGCTCCAGCGCGCGGCCCAGGCGGATGGCCTGGGGCACCGTGAAGCAGTGGTTGGCGTCCACCATGAGCCTTGTGCCGTCGCCGATGGCCTTGCGCACGGCGGCGACGCGCGCGATGTCCAGCTTGGGATCGCCCAGGCCGATCTTCATCTTGACGGCCTTGAAACCCTGCTCGACATAGCCCTGCGCCTCCTCCACGGCCTCCTCGACCAGGCGGTCCATGTCGATGAAGTACAGGCCCGTGGCGTAGCAGTCCACCTCGCTGCGGTGGGCACCGCCGATGAGCTTGTGGATGGGCTTGCCGCAGCTCTTGCCGATGATGTCCCACAGCGCGATGTCGATGCCGCTCATGGCCGAAGTGACCATGCCGCGGCCGCCGTAGTCCTTGACGCGGTTGTAGAGGTCTTCCCAGATGACTTCGACATCGAAGGCGTCGCGGCCGACGACGCGCGGCGCGAACTGGGTTTCGATGTAGGCCTTGGCCACGGCCGAGGGGCCGTAACACTCGCCCCAACCCACGATGCCGTCGGCGGTCTCGATCTCGACGATGCACGAGCCACGGGTCTTGTACAGCCAGCCGCGCGAAGAGGTGAAGGGTTTCTCCACGGGCGCGGAGACGAGGTGGCAACTGACTTTCTTGATGAGGCTCATGGCGGGTCTGGCAGTGAGGAAAAAAGGGGGAGGCTTACTTCTTCTCGGCGACGAAGATCTTGGGGCCGACTTCGGCGAGGGACTTCTGCACGTTGTCGATCTCGCGGCCCAGCGCGGCGCCGGTCAGGTCGTCCACGATGGCGCCCGATTGCTCGGTGGGCGCGCGGAACTTGGCGCTCTGGATGGCCTTGGAGAAGATCGCCGTGAGCTTCTCGCGCACGGGCTCGGGCACGCCGGCCGGTGCCACGATGTAGGCCATCTGCACCAGCGGGCCGTGGGGAAACACGTCGTAGCCGCGCTCCTTGAAGGTCGGCACCTCGGGCAGCGACTTCAGGCGCTCGTTGGCGAAGACCGCGATCGGCTTGACCAGGCCGCCGTCGATCATGGCCTTGCTCTCGGAGGGCTTGAGCACGGCCGCATCGATCTGCTTGCCGGCCAGGTCCGCCACCACCTTGGAGCCGCCCGTGTAGGGCACGTTGATGATGTCCACGCCGGCCACGCGCCCGGCCATGACCGAAAAGATGTGGTTCAGGTTGTTGGTGCCCGGCGTGCCGATGGACACCTTGCCGGGGTTCTTCTTGAGATGCTCGACGAAGGCATCGAGCGTGCCAGCCGGGCTGCTCGCCGGCACCAGCAGCACCAGCGGGTCGACGGTCACGCGCGCGATCGGCGCGAACTGCGCGTTGCGCAGCGGCGTGAGGTTCTGCGCGATCAGCGAGAGCGTGGAGCTGGTGCCCATGCCGATGGTGTAGCCGTCGGGCGTTGCGTTGGCCACGCGCGTCATGCCGATCGCGCCCGTGGCCCCCGGCACGTTCTCCACGATGAGCTGCACGCCCTGCTCGGCCGCGATCTGCGCCAGCGCGCGCGCGGCGATGTCGTTGGAGCCGCCGGCATTCCAGGGCACGACGAAGCGGACCTCCTTGGCGGGGAAATCGGCCGCTGTGGCGGGCGCGGCGATGGCCGAGATGGCGAGGCCCAGCAGGGCGGACAGGGCGAGGTGCAGGCGTTGGCGCATGACTTGGTCTCCGGTATTTTTGCCAATGTTATAGCAAACAACAAACCACAAGCAAGACCGGGTGCCGTGGCGCACACGCTCCGTGCAGACGAAAAAAAGCCCGCGAGAAGCGGGCCGGGGGATTCAGCGCGTGTGCTTGTGAAGCAGCGCGCAGATGTCGGCGCGCGCGCTGTCGATGTCCTGGCGGATGGCTTCGGCCGCCGCCTCGCCATCGCCGCGGCGCAGGGCTTCGAGCGCGGCCTGGTGGAAGGGGTAGCGCTTGAGGCTGGGGATGTACTCGGGCAGCGCCAGCCTGAGCGTGGGCGCACAACGCAGCCAGGCGCTCTCGATCACATCCTGCACGATGGGCATGCGGCACATCGCGTAGATGCCGAAGTGGAAGCGGTAGTGCGCGTCCAGGTACTGCTCGGTGCGGCGCTCCTTGACCGAACGCTTCATCTCCGCCAGCGAGGCCTCGATCGCCTCCAGTTCCTCGGGCGTCGCATGCTGCGCGGCCGCGCGCGCAGCCACGGGCTCCAGCCCGGCCCGCACGGTCATGAGCTGGTCGAACTGGTCGGCATTGAGCAGGGGCACGACCGCGCCGCCGCCCTGGCCCACGCCACCGCGCTCCAGCACCTTCTCGGCGACCAGCCGGTTCACCGCGTCGCGCACGGGCGTGAGGCTCACGCCAAGTTCATCGGCCACCTCGCGCAACACGAGCCGCTCGCCCGGCGCGTAACGCCCCGACAGCAGCGCCGACTCCAGCGCCGCATAGACGCGGTCCCACAAGGCCCCGCGGGTGATCAGCTGTAGTCGTGGCGTGTCGGTCATGGGGTGATTTTTGCGGGCGATGGTACCCGCTGCCGCGGAGCCTCAGGCATCGGCATCCGCCGCGACATCGAAGCGCGCATCACAGCCGATGCCCGCCGCGATCCAGCGCCGTGCCAGCGGCGCGAGCCAGCGCGCGCCGAGCACTTCGGCCGGGGCGCTCAGCGCACCGCACAGGTAGCGGCTCTGCGCCTCGTCCCAACGCAGCGCGCTGCAGGCGCCGCGCCTTCGGCGCGACAGCAGCATGCCCAGCGGACAGGGTTCCAGCAGGCAGCACATGCCGCAGCCGTTGCAGGGTTCGCCGTATGCGGGCTTGGCCGGCGCACGCGGGTGCACATGCACGAGCTGCCAGTCGGGCGGCGCGGGAGGCTGCGTGGGTGGCTCGGAGCGGGGCATGATGGCGCGATCATGCCGCGTCCGCGCCGGCCTGGGCCTATTGCGGCTTGGCCAGGCCCAGTTTCTCGATCACGACCTTCTCGCGCGCCACGGTGTCCTGCGCGAACTTGGTGTAGTCGGCCGTGCTCTTGTAGTCGGGCAGCATGTCGTACTTGGCCAGCGTGGCCACGTAGCTGGGCTCTTCCATCGCCTTCTTGAAGGCGTCGTGCAGGCGCTTGACGACCTCGGGCGGCGTGCCCTTGGGCGCACCGATGCCGAAGGGCGAGTTCTGCACGATGTCGTAGCCCAGCTCCTTGAGCGTGGGCGCATCGGGGAACTTGGGCAGGCGCTTCTCGCCCCAGGTGTTGAGCACGCGCAGCTTGCCGGCCTCGACCTGCGGTGCAAAGCCCGTGGAATCGACGGCGGCCATGAGCTGGCCGCTGACCACGGCCAGCATGAGGTCGGCACTGCCCTTGTAGGGCACGTGCTGCAGTTCGATGCCGGCCTGCTGGGCGATGATCTCGGTCGTCAGGTGCGGGCTGGTCAGCGTGCCAGTGGAACCATAGGTCAGCTTGCCCGGGTTGGCCTTGGCGTAGGCCACGAAGTCGGCCCAGGTCTTGAACGGGCTGTCGGCCGGTACCACGACGCCAAAGGCATAGCCCGTGACGTTGATCACGTAGCTGATGTCCTTGATCGGGTCCCAGTTGATCTTGGTGGTGTAGCCGAGACGGAACACGCCCAGCGGGATCTGCGCGATGGTGTAGCCGTCGGCCGGCACCGTCTGCAGCGTCTGGGCCGGCAATGTACCGCCCGCGCCGGGCTTGTTCTCGACGATGACGGGCCGGCCCAGCACGCGGGCCGCGTTGTCGGCCAGCGAACGCATGGTGATGTCGGTGGGCCCTCCCGCCGGGAAGGCGATGACGAGCTTGATCGGCCTGTCGGGGAAGCTCTTCCAAGCCTGGGCCTGGGCGGTGACCGGGGCCACGAGCGTGGTCAGCGAGGCGAGCGCGGCAGCGCCCAGCAGTGAACGGCGAAACATGGAACAACCTCTCATCGTGGCGGAAAGCCAGCCGGCCATTGGACTGCACAAGCCGGTGGCCCGCATCCGTGATGTCCCGATGTGCGCACTGCCTATGATGCAGCGGGGCCCGCCCCGCCAAGAACACCAGGAGACACGCATGACCGCTCCCCGTTTTTCCGAACTCATCTCCGGTTACACCTTCTTCGAAGGTCCGCGCTGGCACGACGGCAGGCTCTGGCTGTCGGACTTCTACACCCACCAGGTCCTCACGGTGGATGCCGACGGCCGCGCCGAGCCGATCGCCCAGGTGCCCCAGCAACCCTCCGGCCTGGGCTGGCTGCCCGACGGGCGGCTGCTGGTCGTCTCCATGCGCGACCGCAGCGTGCTGCGGCGCGAGGCCGACGGCCGGCTCGTGCGACACGCCGACCTGTCGGGCGTGGCCGGCGGCCATGCCAACGACATGGTGGTCGACGCCCAGGGCCGCGCCTATGTCGGCAACTTCGGCTTCGACCTCATGGGCGGCGGCGCGCCCGCGCTCGCGCGGCTGGCCCGCGTGGACCCCGACGGCACGGTCACCACTGCCGCACAGGACCTGTACTTCCAGAACGGCGCCATGCTGACGCCCGATGGCAAGACCTTGATCGTCTGCGAAACCATGGGCAACCGGATCTCGGCCTTCGACGTGCTGGCGGACGGTGGCCTGGGCCCGCGGCGCGACTGGGCCGTCTGGGGCCCTCTGCCCGCGCTGACCGACGTGCCCAGCATGCTGGGCGCGCTGAAGGCCGCACCCGACGGCGCGGTGCTCGACGCCGAGGGCGCGGTCTGGTTCGCCGACGCCGTGGGCCACCGCGCCGTGCGCATGGCGCCGGGCGGCGCCATCCTGCAGGAGATCTCCACCGGGGACATGGGCTGCTTCGCGCTGACGCTGGGCGGCGTGGACCGCTGCACGCTGTTCCTGTGCGTGGCGCCGGATTTCCACGAAGCGGCACGCCGGGCCGCGCGCGAGGCCGCCATCTGGACCACGCGCGTCGAGGTGCCGGGCGCCGGCACGCCCTGAGACCGGGAGCGAACTTGCGGCTCCGCACGCTGCTGCGCGGCGCCCTGCTCTGCGCCGGCGCGTGGCTGGCCGCCACGGTGCAGGCCGGCGGCACGCTGGACAAGATCCACGCCAGCGGCGCCGTGGTGCTGGGCGTGAACGACGCGGGCGCGCCCATGACCTATGCGCTGGGCGCGCAGGAGCACTACACCGGCTACCACGTGGAGCTGTGCCACCGCGTGCTGCAGGAGATCGCACCGCGGGCGCGCCGCATCTACAAGGAGCTGACCGCGCAGAACACGCTGGCGCTGCTGCAGAACGGCACGGTCGACATCGTCTGCGGCGCGACGACCAACAACCTCGCACGCCAGGAGCGCGTGGCCTTCTCGCTCACCACCTACCTGAGCCAGGTGCGCATGGCGGTGCGGGCCGACTCGGACATCCGCTCCTTCGCGCAGCTGGCCGGCCGCACGGTGGCCGCCACCACAGGCACGACGGCCGTGCAGCTGCTGCGCGGCTACGGCAAGGCCCAGGGCATCGACATCCCGACGCGGCTCGGCAAGGACCACCTGGACAGCTTTCTGATGCTGCAGGCGGGCCGCGCCGCGGCCTTCGTGCTGGACGACAACCTGCTGGCCGGCATGATCGCCAACGACCTGCAACCGCAGGCCTGGCGCATCACGGGCGAGGTGCTGGCGACCGAGCCCATCGCGCTGGTGTTCCGCAAGGACGATCCGGCCTTCAAGCAGGCCGTGGACACCGTGCTGCGCCGGCTCATGCAGTCCGGCGAACTCGAGCAGCTCTACCAGCGCTGGTTCATGGCGCCCATCCCGCCGCGCGGCGTGCGCCTGCAGCTGCCGCTCAGCGAAGCGCTGCGCCAGCGCTTCCGCACGCCCGACGACCTGCCGCTGGAGGCCTACGCGCGCTGATCAGCCCACGACGAGGGCGCGCCCGCGCCCGCGCGGGTCGGACACCGGCACCGGGTCCCGGCCCTGCACCTGGATGGCCTGCACATCGGTGTCGAAGCTGTTGGTCGTGACCGTGTAGCCACGCGCCTGCAGCTGCGCCGCCAGCTCGGCCGGGATCGGCGAGAACGGCTCGCCTTCGAGGATGTTGCCCTGCGGCAGCTGGTGGTGGAAGCGCCGGTTGGCCACGGCCGCCGGCAGCGGCATGCGGTAGTCGTAGACGTTGGCCAGCACCTGGTAGACGGCCGTGAAGATGCGCGAGCCGCCCGGCGTGCCCACCACCATGGTCGGCACACCGTCCTTGACCACGATGGTCGGCGACATCGAGGACAGCGGCCGCTTGCCGGGCGCCACCGCATTGGCGTCCGAGCCCACCACGCCGAAGATGTTGGGCTGGCCCGGCACCGTCGCGAAATCGTCCATCTCGTCGTTCAGCGCGAAACCCGCGCCGCGCACCACCACGCCGCAGCCGTAGGGCATGTTGAGCGTGTAGGTGTTGGACACCGCATTGCCCCAGCGGTCGATGACCGAGAAATGCGTGGTGTGCATCTTGGGCATGCCGGGCTTGACCGAGGCCGTCGGCGTGATGGCCGTGGCGTTGACCTCGGCGGCGCGCCGGCGGATGTAGGCCGGGTCCAGCAGGCCGGCGACCGGCACCTCGGTGAACGCGGGGTCGCCCAGGTACTCGGCGCGGTCGGCAAACACGCGCTTCATGATCTCGGCGTTCAGATGCACGTACTGCACGCTGTTGGGCGCCTGGCCCGTGAACAGCGTGCTGGCCAGCTCGGCCTTCATGCCCAGCAGCTGGGCCAGCGCGATGCCGCCCGAACTCGGCGGCGGCGCCGTGTGCACCTGCATGCCGTTCCAGTCGAAGCGCAGCGTGTCGCGCCACACCACCTTGTAGCTGGCCAGGTCGGCCTTGGTGATGATGCCCCGGCCGCCGTCCTGGCGCATCGCGGCCACGATCAGGTCGGCCGTGCGGCCCTGGTAGAACTCGTCGGGGCCGTTGGCCGCGATGCGCTGCAGCGTGGCGGCCAGCTCGGGCTGCTTGAACGATTGGCCGGCCACCATCGCGCCGAAGTACTCCAT
>DATKFT010000273.1:0-2321 GCA_035544335.1 Pseudorhodoferax sp. | reverse complement strand
GAGGTGTACATCACGCGCGCATTGAGGGCCAGGCCCGAGACGCCGGGCACATCCCAGTCCACGCCCAGGTTGAGCAGGCGCTTGGGCACGCCGATGGCGTAGTTGCCGATGGTGGCGGCATCGGCGGCCTCGCGGCTCTTGGCCTCGCTGAAGGTCACGCCGCCCAGCACGCGCAGGCCCTTGACGGGTTCGCCGAAGACCGTGGCCTCCAGGCCGCTGTTGCGCTGCTTGCCGTACTGGCCGAAGACCTGGTTGGCCACATAGGCCGAAGGCATGTCCGTGGTGTACAGCGCCACCGTGGCGCCCAGCTGCCGGCCCTGCCACTTGAAGCCGATTTCCTTCTGGCGCGACTTGTAGGGCGCGAACACCTGGCCGCCGTTGGACACGGGCAGGTCGTTGGCTGTCTGCGGCGCCACGGCGCCCTTGGTCAGGCCTTCGATGTAGTTGGCGTAGACCGAGGTGTTCTCGCTGGTCTTGAACACCAGGCCCAGCATGGGCGTGGTGGCCGACTTCTTGTAGTGGTCGGTCTGCGCTCCCGTGTTGTAGTCGTAGCTGCTTTGCTCGATGCTCTGGCGGCGCACGCCCACGGTCAGGCGCAGGCGCTCGTCCAGCATCGTCAGCGTGTCGCCGATGGCAAAGCTGTTGAGCCGGGTTTCACCCACGCGCGTGGGATCGGCCAGGTTGCCGCCGAACAGCGTCATCGCCGGGCGCGCGCTGCTCCAGGGGTTGTAGATGTTGTTGACCACGCCAAAGCCCATGCCCCAGGCATTGCGCTCGGTGGCCGAGTAGGTGCTGGCCGTGGCCACCAGCTCATGGCCCACGCTGCCCGTGGCCAGGCGCGTGCGGATGCCGACCTCGCCCGTGCCCACGCTGTCCTTGCGCTTGTTGTCGAAGCGCGTGCCCGTGGTGTCGCCGGCCGCATTGCTCACGGTCACGCCGCTCAGGGAGTTGTCTTCCTTGCCGCGGCGCAGGCCGCCCGCAGCCCAGGCCGTGGTGGTGTCGTTGATGTCCCATTCGGCGCGCAGCGTGGCGAACAGGTCGCGCTCGGTGGAGTACGACCAGTTCTGGCCGTAGTTGGTCTTGTTGTCGGGCACGGCCGGGATGAAGTTGCCGGGCGTCACGCTGGGGCGGCCGCCGTTGTAGCTGTTGCGCTGGTAGCCCACGTCGCCCGACAGGCGCACGTTGCGGCTGCGCCAGTCCAGGCCCAGGCCCAGGGCGGTGAGCGAGCGGTCTTCGCCATCCACGCCCGTGCCGCCGTCGCGGCGCACGGCGTTCAGGCGGATGCCGGTGCTCCGGTCAGGGCCGAAGCGGCGCGAGATGTCGGTGGAGACAAAGGCCTGGCCGCCCGTCTGTATGCCGGCGCCCACGCGCGTCAGCGCATCGTTGCCGGCGCGCTTGGGCAGCAGGCTGATGGTGCCGCCAATGCCGCTGCCGCCCGGTGCCGCACCATTGAGGAAGGCGTTGGCGCCGCGCAGCACCTCCACGCGCTCGAAGAATTCCGAGGCGATGTACTGGCGCGGCAGCAGGCCGTACAGGCCGTTGTAGGCGATGTCGTCCGAGTACACCGGGAAGCCGCGCAGCACATACAGCTCCTGGAAGTTGCCGAAGCCGCGCGCCTGGCGCACGCCCGGGTCGTTGAGCAGCACGTCGCCCACGCTCTTGGACTGGGTGTCCTCGATCAGTTGCTGGGTGTAGCTGGTGGTGGAGAACGAGGAGCTCTTCCAGTCCAGCGTGCCCAGCACGCCGTTGCGCGCCCCCGTGGCCACCTGGCCGCCTGCGAAGGGCTTGGACAGGCCCTGGGCCGATGCGTCGGCGCTGGCCTCCACCGTCACGGCCTCCAGCACGGTGTCACCGCCCCGGGTCTGGGCAATCAGCGCCTGATGGCTGCACAGGCAAAGAACGGCCAGGGATATGGGGCGAATGGAAGGCATGAGGATGGGATTGAGAATGATTTGCAGAACCCGTTAGCTTACCAACCACCTGGGCACGCAACTATGAGTTTTCTCAATCTGTTGCATCGAAGCAATCCTGGGGGTGATTGGTTTCAAAGGCCCTGATCGATAGTCCGTGCGCACTCACCCTGGCCTCCACCCTGCGGACTGCGTCCTCCAGATGCCGTGGACGTGCCTGCCGTTCGCGGCGCCAGGATGCAGCTGGCACCCTGCCCTCGTCCGTCCGTCGCATGGCGCTGGCCCCGGCGGCGCCCGGCAGCGACAGTCCTGTCCCATACAGGCCCGCCAACCCGGGCCGCACGCCAGGACACCGCCATGCAAATGACACCGCTGATCGCCATCCACATGAGCGCCGCCCTCGCCGCCACG
>DATKFT010000272.1:0-3986 GCA_035544335.1 Pseudorhodoferax sp. | reverse complement strand
GGCATGTCGGCCGCGGCGGCCAGGTCCTTGAGCGACATCGCGCCCGGCTGCCCGGCCAGCGCCAGCAGCAGCCGCGCGCCGACCTCGGCCGACTGCACGGCGCGCTGGCCCTTGTCTTGTGTCTTGTCCATGGCTGCAAGTTTGCAGGATGCAAATGCATTTGACAAACGCGAATCGCCGGAAATAATGCGAACAGGTTTGTCAATGACAAATCCCAGCCCACAGGAACCGCAGGAGACCCCGATGAGCCAGCAGAAGAAGTTCGCGTCCCAGGCCGATCTCGAAGAGAAGAAGGTCAGCTTCAGCCAGATCTCCGAGCACGCCTGGGCCTACACGGCCGAGGGCGACCCCAACACCGGCATCGTGATCGGCGACGACGCCGTGCTCGTGGCCGACACCCAGGCCACGCCCGCGATGGCCGCCGACGTGATCCGCCGCATCCGCGAAGTCACCGACAAGCCCATCAAGTACGTGGTGCTCACGCACTACCACGCCGTGCGCGTGCTGGGCGCGAGCGCCTACCAGGCGGAGGGGGGCCAGCAGGTCCTGGCCAGCCAGGACACCTACGACCTGATCGTCGAGCGCGGCGAGCAGGACAAGGCCAGCGAGATCGGCCGCTTTCCGCGCCTGTTCCAGAACGTGGAGACGGTGCCGCCCGGCCTGACCTGGCCGACCATGACCTTCACGGGCAAGATGACCGTCTGGCTCGGCAAGCTCGAGGTGCAGCTGCTGCAGCTGGGCCGCGGCCACACCAAGGGCGACACGGTCGTCTGGCTTCCCGGCGAGAAGACCTTGCTGTCGGGCGACCTCGTGGAGTTCGGCGCCACGCCCTATGCGGGCGACGCCTACTTCAAGGACTGGCCCAGGACGCTGGACAACATTGCCGCGTTGCAGCCCAAGGCCCTGGTGCCGGG
This sequence comes from Pseudorhodoferax sp., assembly GCA_035544335.1. GTDB lineage: Bacteria > Pseudomonadota > Gammaproteobacteria > Burkholderiales > Burkholderiaceae_C > Pseudorhodoferax. The sequence continues at coordinate 3,072 of DATKFT010000272.1, read as the reverse complement.
CCGCGGCGCCGCGCTGACCACGCCGGCCGACGTGGCCAAGGGCCTGCAGGACACCCGGGACTTCATCGCCGACGTCTACGCCAACGTGCAACAGGGCGTGGCGGCCGGCAAGGACCTGAACGCGGTCTACCAGGACACCTTCGCCGCGCTCCAGCCCAAGTACGGCCACTGGGTCATCTTCGACCACTGCATGCCGTTTGACGTGACGCGCTGCTTCGACGAGGCCACGCAATACGCCGACCCGCGCATCTGGACCGCCGAGCGTGACATCCAGATGTGGAAGACGCTGGAAGGCTGAGCCGCTCTCGGAGGAGACAAGACATGAAGCTCCAAGAGCTCGCGAGCGCAGACCGGCCGCTCGACTACCAGAAGCTGGTGTTCGACTACCAGCCCCATCCCGACCAGCAGGCGGCCACGCCCGCGCGCCACCCCGTGGTCGTGGTCGGCGCCGGCCCGGTCGGCCTGGCCCTGGCCATCGACCTGGCCCAGCAGCAGCAGCCCGTGGTGCTGCTGGACAACGACCACAGGCTCTCGACCGGTTCGCGCGCGATCTGCTTTTCCAAGCGCTCGCTCGAGATCTTCGACCGCCTGGGCTGCGGCGAGGCCATGGCCGCCAAGGGCGTGTCCTGGAAGGTCGGCCGCGTGTTCCTGCGCGGCGAGGAGGTCTACCGCTTCGACCTCCTGCCCGAGGACGGCCACGCGCGCCCGGCCTTCGTGAACCTGCAGCAGTACTACGTCGAGGGCTTCCTGGCCGAGCGCGCCGCGGCGCTGCCGGGGATCGATGTGCGCTGGCAGAACAGGGTCACGGGCGTCGAGCAGAAGGGAGACCACGCGCTGCTCACGATCGAGACGCCCGACGGCCCCTACCAGCTGCAGGCCGACTGGGTGGCGGCCTGCGACGGCTCGCGCTCGGCCATGCGCCAGCTGCTGGGGCAGGAGAGCCACGGCCGCCAGTTCCGCGACCGCTTCCTGATCGCCGACGTGAAGATCCATTTCCCGGCCGAGTCGGCGCCGGGCCGCCCCCAGCCCGACGAGAGCCCCCTCGGGGGGCAGCGAGGACACGAAGTGCCGAGCGTGGGGGCTGCAGAACGCTGGTTCTGGTTCGACCCGGATTTCCACCGCCACCAGAGCGTGCTGCTGCACCGCCAGCCCGATGGCGTCTGGCGCATCGACTTCCAGCTCGGCTGGGACGCCGACCCCGAGGTCGAGAAGCGGCCCGAGAACGTCATGCCGCGCGTGCGCGCGCTGCTCGACGCCTCGCCGTTCAAGGGCGCCGAGGCCACGCTCGAATGGGCCAGCGTCTACACCTTCGCATGCCAGCGCATGGACAGCTTCCGCCATGGCCGCGTGCTGTTCGCGGGCGACTCGGCGCATGGCGTCTCGCCGTTCGGCGCGCGCGGCGCCAACTCGGGCCTGCAGGACGCCGAGAACCTGGCCTGGAAGCTGGCCGCCGTGCTGCGCCGGCAGGCGCCCGACGCGCTGTTGGACAGCTATGCGCGCGAACGCGAGATGGCGGCCGACGAGAACATCCTGAATTCCACGCGCGCGACCGACTTCATCACGCCCAAGAGCGAGATCAGCCGCTTGTTCCGCGATGCCGTGCTGCAGCTCGCACGCCGCCACGAGTTCGCGCGGCGCCTGGTCAACAGCGGCCGGCTGTCGGTGCCGGCCACCTTGCATGGCTCGGCGCTCAACACCGACGACACGGACGGTTTCGCGGGCCGCATGGCGCCGGGTGCCGTGGCGGCCGACGCGCCCGTGGCCGGGGGCTGGCTGCTGCAACGGCTCGCGCGCACGCAGTTCGCGGCCCTGGTGTTCGGCGACGGCGAGGGCGCCCAGGCCAGCCTGCGCGCGCTGGCCGCGGCCGAGCTGCCGCTGCAGGTCGAGCGCTTGCCGCTGGACGCGGCCCATGCGCTGGCGGTGGCGCGCTACGACGCACAGGACGGCACGACCTATCTGCTGCGGCCCGACCAGCATGTCTGCGCACGCTGGCGCAGTCCCACGGCCGCGGCGCTGCGCGCAGCCCACGCCCGCGCGCTGGCCAGGACCTGAGGAGACAGCGATGCACGAGATGCAAGAACACCTGGACACCAGCGCACGGCTCACGGCGCCCGACGATTTCTACGAAGCCTTGATCGAGGCCCACCAGGGCCTGTCCACCGAGGAAAGCCATGCGCTCAATGCGCGCCTGGTGCTGCTGCTGGCCAACCACATCGGCGCGCTGCCCGTGCTGCGCGAGGCTCTGTCCGCTGCCCGCGACGCCTGAAGATCAACAACCACAGGAGACACACCATGACCCGCTTTCTCGCCGCCGGCTTCGCCCTGGCAACGCTGTCCTTCAGCGTGTCCTTTTCCGCTTCCGCCCAGTCCGGCAAGCCCGTCGAATGGGTGGTCGGCTATGCCGCGGGCGGCGGCTCCGACGCCGTGGCGCGCGCCACGGCCGAGGCCATGGCCAAGACGCTGGGCGCGCCCATCGTCGTCAACAACAAGCCTGGCGCGGCCACCAACATCGCGGCCGAGTACGCGGTGCGCGCCCGGGACCTGGAGAACACGCTGTTCACGGCCGATTTCGCCACCTTGGCCGTGAACCCCTTCCTGTTCTCCAAGCTGCCTTACAGCGCCGAGAAGGACTTGAAGCCCGTGGGCCTGCTCGCGCGCTTCCCGCTCGTGCTCGTGGTCGGCCCGCAGGTGCCGGCCAGCAACTGGCGCGAGTTCGTGGCCTGGGCCAGGGCCCAGGGCGGCAACGTCAACTACGCCTCGGCCGGCGTCGGCAGCCCGCACCATCTGGCTGGCGAACTGCTGGCCGAGCAGGGCGGCCTCCAGCTGACCCATGTGGCCTACAAGGGCGCGGCACCCGCGGTGGCCGACGTGCTGGGCGGCCAGGTGCCTTTCATGTTCGTGGACACCGCGAGCGGCAACCCCTTCGTGCTGTCGGGCAAGCTCAAGGCCATCGGTGTGGCCAGCGCCCAGCGCATCGCGAGCCTGCCCAACGTGCCCACGCTGACCGAGCAGGGCCTGGCCGGCTACGAGGCCTATGCCTGGCAGGGCCTCACGGTGCCGGCCGGCGCGACG
>DATKFT010000271.1:0-5442 GCA_035544335.1 Pseudorhodoferax sp. | reverse complement strand
GCGCGCTCCGAATTGCTCTGCGGCAGGCCTGCGACCCGCGTCATCTTGGTGAACCGGTACAGGTTCTTGTGGAGGTGGGCCTCGTCAACGAACAAGCCGTCGATGCCCAGCAACTCCCAGGTCAGCAGGTCGTCCTTCTTTTTATCGGCGACCAGCCGTTCCAGGCGAACCTTCCAGCTCTTCTTCTGCGCCTCGAGCTGCTTGATGATCCGGTTGCTCCGGTCACCGCTCTTCTCGGCGCGCACTGCCATCTCTATCTCATGGATCACCTCCGTGATGTAGTCCTCTGTGAATTGCGGCGACATCCGGATGCGCTCGAAGCTCGAGTGCGTGATGACCACCGCGTCCCAATCGCCCGTGGCGATGCGCGACACCAGCTCGCGCCGGCGATCGCCTTCCAGATCCTCCTTTCCGGCCATGAGCACCGAGGCCTGCGGATACAGGCGAACGAACTCGGCCGTGTACTGCGACAACATATGGTTGGGAACCACATGGCAGGGCTTCGCGAGGAAGCCCAGGCGCCGCATCTCCATGCTTGCGATCACGCACACCGCCGTTTTTCCGGCGCCGACCACATGGAACAGGCCCACGTTGCCGGTCTGCACGACGCGCCACACGGAATCCCGCTGGTGCGGGTGCAGCGTGAAGCACTGCGAGAACCCCGGCAGCTTCAGGTGCGAACCATCAAAACGCCGCGGCCGCGTGGCGTTGAACAGGTCGTTGTAGACACGGCACAGCCGCTCGCGGCGTTCGTTGTCCTCGAAGGCCCAGGACGCAAAGCGGTCCTTGAGCGCCCCGAGCTTCTCGCGCGCCGCCAGCGTTTCCGCCGGATTGACGACGTAACGGTCCTCGGTGGGATGTGCGTCGCGCACGGTCGGCACCTGCACGTTGAGCGCGGCCTGCACCAGTTCGATCGCGTTCATGCGCGGCGTGCCCCATTCCTGGGTCACCTTCACGTTCTGCCGCGCGCTCCACTCGGGGTAGGTCACCGACCAGGCGCCGGCCTCGGCCGAATACGCCACCTGGCAGTCCTTGAGTTCGAGCACCGCGTGCACGAACCCCTCGACGTCGCCAGCAGGGATCCACACCGCGCCCAGGCGCGGCTCGATGGCCGCCGGCTCCAGGTCCTCGGGCTGCACGCGCTCCAGCGCCTCCACGTTGCGGCGGAAGGCCGGGCCCGACAGCGCGGCCTGCTTGAGCTTTTCCTTGACGTTGCCCGACAGGTACTCGTCGGACGCCTTCCAGGCGTTGTCCGCCGGGTCCAGGAAGATCTGCCCGGCCTCGGTCAGCGCGGCCAGCACTTCCTCCTCGGGTGCCGACAGCAGCCGTGCCATGTAGGTCGGATCGACCCGGCCCCGCCATTGCACCGACGTGGCCAGCGCCTCGGCCGGTTCGCTGACCGCCGTCGGCGCCGAGACCCGGCGCAGCGTGCGCTGCGTGAACAGCGCTGCCTTGCGCGCCGTGTCCGACTCCTCGTCGTAGTGCTCCAGCGACAGCAGCAGCGGGTAGTCCGGGTCGCGCCGGAACGCCAACGCGTTGGCCCGGGTGCTCAGGCAGCCGTGGCGCGCCACGTAGCGGTCGTAGGTCCCGTTGAGCAGGGCCCGCAGATGGGCCAGCCCTTCGTCGCCGTCCTGCGCCAGCTGCGCATCGAGCAGCGTCCGGGCATGGCCCCGGATCGCGCACAGGCCCGCGATGCGGGCACGCTGCGTCGCGTTCAGGCTGTCGTGCAGGTCGACCAGCTCGGTGCCTTCGACCCGGTGCACGCGTCCGTGGTGGACGCGGTAGCTGCCGGGCCGTGCGCCGGGCTCGGCCGACACGGTGGCTCGCACGGCCGCCAGCGCCACGGGCTTGGCTGCCTCGTACACGCCGCTGGGCAGCAGCGCGACGCGCTCGGCCAGTGCCGGCTCGAGGTCGCCCTCGAACACGACGGTCGGCACTTCTTCGTAGCCGTTGCTCTCCTGTGTGACGCGACCGATGCAGAAGTCCGGGTGGCGCGCGTACCAGGCGTTGATCTGCAGGTACTTCTGCGCACAGCGCGGATGCCGCAGTGTGTCGGGCACCATCACGCGCTCCAGCCAGGCGCCGCTCACGGCCTCTCCAGGTTTGCGCTTGCGCAGGAACAGGATGTCCGTCTGCACGTCGGTCGACGCGATGCCGGCGAAGGCACCCATGGGCAGGCGGATCGCGCCCAGCAGCTCGGCCTGCGACGCGATGTGCTCGCGCACGGCGTCCGCGCGCGCCTCCATCGTGCCGGTGCTCGTGATGAAGCACACCAGGCCGCCGGGGCGGACCAGGTCCAGCGCGCGGCCGAAGAAGTAGTTGTGGATCCGAAAGCGCGCGTACGCCTTGGTGCTCGTGTCGGCGACTTGGTAGTTGCCGAATGGCACGTTGCCGATCACTAGGTCGAACCAGTTCTCGGGCAGCGCCAGCTTCTCGAAGGGCACGATGCGCACGTCGGCGCCGTGCGGCCCATAGAGCGTCTGCAGCAGCCGACCGGACAGCTGGTCGATCTCCACTGCGGTGAGCGCGCTTTGCTCGGCGAGCGCGCGTGGCATGGCACCGAGGAAGTGGCCGACGCCCGCTGCGGGTTCCAGCACACGGCCACCGGTGAAGCCGAAGCGTTCCACGGCCTGCCACATGGCCTCGATCACATGAACCTCGGTGTAGTGGCTGTTGTTGACCGAGGCGCGGGCCGAGTCGTAGTCCTCGGCCGGCAGCAGGGCCTGCAGCTCTTCGGCGCGGCGCCGCCATGCCGGATCGCCGCCTTCGAGGTTGAAGGCGGCGGGAAGGCCGCCCCAGCCGGTGAAGCGCAGCAGTTGGCCGCGCTCTTCGGCGTCCGGGGCGCGTTGCCCAGATTCGAGCGCCTGCAGGGCACGAATGGCCGCCAGGTTGGCGTCGAACTTCGTGACCGCGCCGCTCAGGCCGGCCAAATGTTCTCGGCGCAGGGCCGGCCACAGGACACGGGGCTCGTCGCGCTTGGCGCCAGCGATGACACGCCAGCTGGAGCGCGAAGGCGAGGGTGAAGCAGGACTCTCGCTGGCAGCCTCGGTGCTGGGAAGGATGATCCCGGTCGGCGCCTCCGCAGCCTGCGAGGCGGCGGTGTGAGACGCCTCGGGCGCAGGGAGTTCAGCAAACAGGTCCGCCTCAGGGGACGGACGGGCAAACTCGGGCTCGTCCGGGTCGAAACCCGGCAGCCACAGGGAAGGCGCGGTGGTGCGTGCCATCGGTGGTTCTCCGAAGGAAAACGGGGAACGCACCGATCCCAAGGGGAGGCGAGCTCCCCGAATGGGATGGACGAATGCACACGGCCCTGTGCCCGCGGATGCGGACACAGGGCTCAGGGTGTGCGGTTGACGGGCAGCTCAGGGCTGCCGTGGCGGTAGGGCGGGTAACGACCGCGACGCCCGAGCGGACTCGGGAACGCCACAAGGGCGTGCGTTGGCTGGAGCCAGAATGCAAGGACCACTATCGGGCGTCAGGGCCCGGTTGAGCTGCGCGAGGATGTAACGCCTCGGAAAGCGGGCGCTGAGGCAACCGCTTTCCAGTGGCGAATGCGCGCGATCGGACTGCGGCGTGGTCAGGACCGCTGACGGCGACGACCCACAGCTGCCGCCCGGGGTGAGGGCGCCTGTGGTGGTCCATCGTGCCCGGCGCGCGTGCGGGCGCGTCTTACCGTGCGCGGACTGTCGGAGGATGGTGAGCGAGGCCTGTGAACAGGCGTTCGCTGCGCTGTCGGAATTGACCTCGGCGGCGCTCTGGGCTACCCGCGCTGCGTTCGTGCATCGGTGCACGCGAGGGACAGGGGGCCGCGCTGCGCGAGCGTCCGCGTCGACCACGGCCAGTGCCGTCGTTTTGCGGGCGCAGGGAGTCAGGGTATGCGGTGATCGGGCAACTCAGGGCTGCCGTGGTGGTGAGGCGGGTATCGACCGCAACGCTCGAGCGAACTCGGGAACGCCACTAGGGCGCGGGTTGGCCGTAGCCTGAATGCAAGGACTACTATCGCGTGTCACCCGGACCGTGATGTGTTCGACGCGGTCGACTACGGCCGCCCCGCCCCGCTAGGACGGAGTCTGACCCTCAGGCTACGGCTCAGCTTCTGTTGCCCAGGAAGCGCGGATCGAATGCTGCAGCTCCGGCGAACTTTGCGCGCGGATCCACTTCGTTCTCGATGTTCAGGAGTCTGTTGTACTTGGCCGTCCGATCCGAGCGGCTCAGCGAGCCGGTCTTGATCTGCGTGGCCGTCGTGCCGACTGCGATGTCGGCGATCGTGGTGTCCTCGGTCTCGCCCGAGCGGTGCGACACGACCGAGCGGTAGCCGCTGCGCGTGGCCAGGTCGATCGCGGCCAGCGTCTCGGTCAGCGTGCCGATCTGGTTGGGCTTGATGAGGATGGCATTCGCCACCTTCGCCGCGATACCCTCGGCGAGGGTCTTAGCGTTGGTGACGAATAGATCGTCGCCCACGAGTTGCACCCGCTCGCCCAGACGATCGGTCAAAAGCTTCCAACCGCTCCAGTCGTCCTCGGCCATGCCGTCCTCGATCGAAAGAATGGGGTATTGGTCGACCAGGCCGGCCAGCCAGTCCACGAAGGCCGCAGGTTCCAGGCTGCGGTTCTCCGACGCCAGCGTGTAGCGGCCGTTCGCGAAGAGTTCCGTGCTGGCGACGTCCAGCCCCAGCCAGACGTCCTGGCCGGGGCGGAAGCCCGCCGATCCGACGGCCTTGAGCACCACCTCCAGCGCCGCGGCATTGGACGGCAGGTCCGGCGCGAAGCCGCCTTCGTCGCCCACGGCCGTGTGCAGGCCGCGCGCCTTCAGCAGGGCCTTAAGCGCGTGGAAGATCTCCGCGCCCCAGCGCAGCGCCTCGGTGAAGCTCGCGGCGCCCACCGGGAGCACCATGAACTCCTGCAGGTCCACGCTGTTGTCCGCGTGGGCCCCGCCGTTGAGGATGTTCATCATCGGCACCGGGAGCACAGGCTCCGCTCCGGCGCCGATCCACTGGTGCAGCGGCACGCGCTGGGCCGCGGCCGCGGCCCGTGCGCTGGCCAGCGACACGGCCAGCAGAGCGTTGGCGCCGAGGCGGGCCTTGTTGGCGGTGCCGTCCAGCGCGATGAGCCGGCCGTCGAGCCCGGCCTGGTCGGCGGCATCGGTGCCGCGCAGCGCATCGGCGATCGCACCGTTGACGTTGCCGACGGCGCGGCGCACGCCCTTGCCGCCATAGCGCGAGGCGTCGCCATCGCGCAGTTCGACGGCCTCGCGTGAGCCGGTCGATGCGCCGGACGGCACGGCGGCGTAGCCGGTGGCGCCGCCGCCGAGCGTCACTTCGGCGGCGACGGTGGGGTTGCCGCGGGAGTCCAGGACTTCGAGGGCATGGATGCTTTCGATAGTGGTGTCGGCCATGGGTGTTCCTTGAGGGGCGCCTGTCTTCAAACGGTGGCGATGCGCATC
>DATKFT010000270.1:0-4913 GCA_035544335.1 Pseudorhodoferax sp. | reverse complement strand
AGACGCAGGTGAACCAGCTCGTGATGGAGACGCTGGCCGACGGCATCGTGGTGGTCGACGCGCACACCCGCATGCGCACCGCCAATCCGGCCGCACGCCAGCTCCTGAACCTGGATGCGGCCGCGGCCCTGCCCGACCTGGCGGCCCAGCCGAGCTGGCAGCCCCTGCTCGAGCTGGCGCTCAAGACCTTCGACCAGGCCGAGCCGCAGACGGCCGACGTGACCGTGCGCAGCCCGAGCCGGGGCGCGCGGCGGCTGCGCGTGCACACGCGCATGACCGAGGCACCGGGTCGCGCGCAGGAGCGGCTGTGCGTGGTGTTCCTGCACGATCTGCGCGAGGCCGAGGCGCGCACCCGCACCGAGAAGATGGCCGCGCTGGGACGCATGTCGGCGGCCGTGGCGCACGAGATCCGCAATCCGCTGGCCGCCATCGCGCAGGCCAACGCGCTGCTCGACGAGGAACTGCAGGACCCTGGGCAGCGCCAGCTCACGCGCATGGTCCAGAACAACGCGCAGCGCCTGGCCAGGATCGTCGACGAGGTGCTGGACGTGGCGCGCGTGCCCGAGCCCGGCCGCACGGTGCCGCCCAGCCTGGTGCTCGATGCCAGCGTGCAGGACATCTGCGAGGACTGGTCCCAGCGCGCGCCGCAGCAGCGCCGCATCCAGCTCGCGCTCGGCACGCAGGGCCTGCCCGTGGACTTCGACAGCGAGCACCTGCGCCGCGTGCTGGTCAACCTGCTGGACAACGCCCAGCGCCATGCCAGCGCGCGGCCCGCCGCGATCCAGGTCTCCACCAGGCTGTCGCCCGAGCGGCAGTCCAGCCTGCAGGTCTGGAGCGACGGCGCGCCGCTGGAGGATTCCGTGGAGCGCCACCTGTTCGAGCCCTTCTTCTCGTCGGAGAGCCGCTCCAGCGGGCTGGGGCTGTACATTTGCCGCGAACTCTGCGAACGGCACCGTGCCAGCATCGGCTACCAGCGCGCAGCGCGCGGGCTCGACGGCACGAGCGTTCCGGGCAACGAGTTCTTCGTGCAGTTCCGTCCCCCCAAACATTCCAGCACCCCGCCTGCGCCCTGAGCCATGCCGCCCACGCACGCATCTGCCCCGCCCCCGCCCGCCAGCATCCTCGTGGTGGACGACGAGCCCGACCTGCGCACGCTGTACGAGCTGACGCTGCTGCGCGAAGGCCACCGCGTGGAGACCGCCGGCACGCTGGCCGAGGCCCAGGCCGCCTTGCGCGAGCGGCGCTTTCGCGCCGTCATCACCGACATGCGCCTGCCCGACGGCCAGGGCCTGAGCCTGCTGCTGGAGCTGCGCAGCCAGCAGCGGGCCGAGCGCTGCATCGTCATCACGGCCTACGGCTCGGCCGAGAACGCGGTGGAGGCGCTCAAGGCCGGCGCCTTCGACTACCTGACCAAGCCCGTGGACCTCAAGCAGTTCCGCGCCGTGGTGGCCTCGGCCGTGCAGGAGCCCGAAGCCATGGTTCCGCGTGCCGCACCGCGCACCAGCCCGCAGGACGGCGCGCATGCCGCGGCGCTGGAGCGGCTGGTCGGCGACTCCGAACCCATGCGCCTGGTCAAGCAGCGCATCCTCAAGGTGGCGCGCAGCATGGCGCCGGTGCTGGTGCGCGGCGAATCGGGCACGGGCAAGGAGCTCGTGGCCCAGGCGCTGCACGCGGCCAGCCACCGCGCCGCCGCGCCGCTGGTCGCCGTGAACTGCGGTGCCATCCCCGAAAACCTGCTGGAAGCCGAGTTCTTCGGCGCCAAGAAAGGCTCGTACACGGGCGCGCTGCAGGACCGGCTCGGCTACTTCCAGGCCGCCCGCGGCGGCACGCTGTTCCTGGACGAGATCGGCGACCTGCCGCTGGCCATGCAGTCCAAGCTGCTGCGCGCGATCCAGGAACGCTCCGTGCGTCCGCTGGGCTCCACGCAGGAGGACACGGTCGACGTGCGCGTCGTGAGCGCCACGCACAAGGACCTGGCGGCCGAGGTCAAGGCCGGGCGCTTCCGCCAGGACCTGTACTACCGGCTGAACGTGATCGAGATCGTCGTGCCGCCGCTGCGCGAGCGCCGCAGCGACCTGCCGGCGCTGTGCGCGGCCCTGCTCGCACGCATCGCACACGAGTCCGGCATGCCCGTGCCGCCCCCTTCGGTGGCGCTGCTGGACGAGCTGCGCCAGCACCCGCTGGCCGGCAACGTGCGCGAGCTGGAGAACCTGCTGCACCGCGCCGTGGCCATGAACGAGGGCGACGAACTGTGCGCCGACTTCGCCGACGCCAGCGCCCCGTCGCCGCTGGACGCGCCACCCGCACCGGCCGACCTGGCCACGCCCAGCGACCTGCAGGCCTACTTGGACCTGCAGGAGCGCGCCATCCTCGTGCGCGTGCTGCACGAGACCGGCTTCAACCGCACCGCCACGGCCGCGCGGCTGGGCCTGTCGCTGCGGCAGATCCGCTACCGCATTGCGCGGCTGGACATCGCGACGCCGCAGGGCCAGGACGCACATGACGAATGAGCCCGACGATGCGCTGTGGCAGGCCGGCTGGTACCGCTTTGCCCGGCACCAGCCCTCGCCCAACTTCGGGCCACGGCCGGCCGGCGCCCTGATCGACCTCGTCGTGCTGCACTCGATCAGCCTGCCGCCAGGACAGTACGGCGGCGACGAGGTGCCCGCGCTGTTCGGCAACCGGCTGGACTGGGACGCCCACCCCTACTTCGACCAGATCCGCGGCCTGCAGGTCTCGGCGCATTTCTTCATCCGCCGCGGCGGCGAACTCTGGCAGTTCGTGGACTGCGACGCGCGCGCCTGGCATGCGGGCCGCTCGCACTGGCGCGGCCGCGACGAGTGCAACGACGACTCCATCGGCATCGAGCTCGAAGGCCTGGAGGGCGACCCTTTCGAGCCGGCCCAGTACGACACGCTGGCCAGCCTGTGCGCTGCGCTCGCGCAGCGCTATCCGGTCGCCCATGTGGCCGGCCATGAGCACATCGCGCCGGGGCGCAAGCGCGATCCCGGGCCCGGATTCGACTGGCCCGCGCTGCAGAAAAACACGGGCTGGCCGGCGGCCTGGTTCCCCGCGGCAACGCTGCCACCGCACGCCCGCTGAACGCCAGCGCCTCGCGAAGCCCAGCAGCGGCGCCGCTTGCCAGACCGAAAGGAGCGAAAAGCCGCATGGCCGCTCGCTCGCGCCCCCCGATGGCGCATGCCCGCAGGGCCTGCGGGCGATCGCCCCATCGTCACAAAAAACAGCCACACAACACACTACCGGTAGTGGCTAAAATGCTTCGAGCCCCTAGATATAGGGCCTAGACCAGAATGTCTTTCCTGGCGCATCGGTGCCCGTCCGCGGTAGCGACATACCGCCAGACCTCGCCCTCGTTCCCAGCAAAAAAGGAAGCCATGCAAACCGCAGCTCACCTCCCTCCCGCCTCGCACCTGTCTCCCACCGCCCCCGCGCAAGCGAGCGTGGACCACAGCGCTGCGCCGAACCTGCTGGCGCATTACCAGATCATCCGCCGCAACGGTGCCGTCGTGCCGTTCGAACCGAACAAGATCGCCGTGGCCATGATGAAGGCCTTTCTGGCCGTGCACGGCACGCAGGGCGCGGCCTCGGCCAGCGTGCGCGAAGTGGTCGACAACCTCACGCAGGCCGTGGTGCGCGCGCTCATGCGCTCGCGCCCGGGCGGTGGCACCTTCCACATCGAGGACGTGCAGGACCAGGTGGAACTGGGCCTCATGCGTGGCGGCCACCACGAGATCGCACGCGCCTACGTGCTGTACCGCGAGCGCCGCACGCAAGAACGCGTGCGCCAGGGCGAGCAGGACCAGCCTGCCGCCGCGCCGTCCCTGCACGTGCTGGACGGTGGCGAGCGCGTCGCGCTGAACCTCGCAGACCTGCAGCAGCTGATCGCCGACGCCTGCGCCGGCCTGGGCGCGGACGTCAAGCCCGACCCCATCGTGGCCGAGACCATGCGCAACCTCTACGACGGCGTGCCGATCGAGGAGGTCTACAAGGCCGCCATCCTGGCCGCGCGCACGCTGATCGAGAAGGACCCCGACTACACCTACGCCACGGCCCGGCTGCTGCTGCACACCATCGTCAAGGAAGTGCTGGGCGAGGAAGTGCCGCAGGCCCAAATGGCCCAGCGCTATGCCGACTACTTCCCGCTCTACATCAAGAAGGGCGTGGAGAACGAGCTGCTCGACGAGAGGCTGCAGCAGTACGACCTGGCCCGCCTGGGCGCGGCACTGAAGGCCGAGCGCGACCAGAAGTTCGACTACCTGGGCCTGCAGACCCTGTACGACCGCTACTTCCTGCACGTCAAGAAGGCCCGCATCGAGCTGCCGCAGGCCTTCTTCATGCGCGTGGCCATGGGCCTGGCGCTGGAAGAGATCGACCGCGAAGCGCGCGCCATCGAGTTCTACGAGGTGCTGTCCTCGTTCGACTTCATGTCCTCCACGCCCACGCTGTTCAACAGCGGCACGCTGCGCTCGCAGCTGTCCTCGTGCTACCTGACCACGGTGCCCGACGACCTGGACGGCATCTACGAGTCGATCAAGGAAAACGCGCTGCTGTCCAAGTTTGCCGGCGGCCTGGGCAACGACTGGACGCGCGTGCGCGCACTGGGCAGCCACATCAAGGGCACGAACGGCGAATCGCAGGGCGTGGTGCCCTTCCTCAAGGTGGTCAACGACACGGCCGTGGCCGTGAACCAGGGCGGCAAGCGCAAGGGCGCGGTCTGCACCTACCTGGAAAGCTGGCACCTGGACATCGAGGAGTTCCTGGAGCTGCGCAAGAACACCGGTGACGACCGCCGCCGCACGCACGACATGAACACGGCCAACTGGATCCCCGACCTGTTCATGCGCCGCGTGATGGAAAAGGGCAACTGGACGCTGTTCTCGCCCGCCAGCGTG
>DATKFT010000269.1:0-2906 GCA_035544335.1 Pseudorhodoferax sp. | reverse complement strand
AGATGGGGTGGCGGTTCAGGTCGAACAGGTTGTTCACGGCCGCGAACAGCTTGACGCCCGGCGACACGCGGTAGTCGGCACGCAGGTTCCAGATGGTGAAGGCGCCCTTGCGGTGGTTGAAGGTGCTGCGGGGCTCGCCCTGCGGGATGAGCAGCGCCTCTTCCGTGTCGTACCACATGGGACCGCGCAGCAGCGTGGACAGCTGCAGGCTCCAGTCGCCCTGCAGCCGCCCGCTGCCGCGCCCGTAGCGCACGCCGGCCGAGGCCTCGTAGCGGTACATGCGCTGCACCTTGTCGGTATTGGCCGAGGCGGCCGAGCCCTTGTCCCGCATGCTGAAGTGGTAGTAGCCGCCAGCCCAGGCCTTGAGCTGGTGGCCCGTCAGGTTCAGCGCCCGCGCCAGGTCCATGTCGGCCTGCATTTCCAGGCCGCGCGCCACGATGTCGGCCGCGTTGTTGGCGTAGTCCGAGGTATTGGTCGTGGCCCCGCGCGAGACGGTGATGATGCGGTCGCTGATGGTGTTCTGGAACAGGGCCGCATCCACGCGCCAGCCGGGCTGCTGCAGCGCGGCGCCGACCTCGATCTGGCGGCTGGTCTCGGGCTTGAGGTTGGGGTTGCCGAAGGTGCGGCCACCGCCGACGGCCGTGAAGTCCGAGGCCAGCTCCGTGGCCGTGGGCGCGCGGAACCCCGTGGAGGCCGCAGCGCGCAGCGTGAGCCGGTCCGTGGCCTTCCAGGTGGCGCCGGCCGACCAGGTGTGGTTGTCGTAGTCGCGCGTGCTGGCCTGGGCCAGGGCCAGGTTGGGCGTATCGTCGAAGCGCGTCGTGCCCCAGGTCTTGCGCAGGCCGGCACGCAGGGTCAAGCGGTCGTCGAACAGGGTCTGCGCGTCCTCGAAGTACAGCGCGTGCACCTGCTCGGTCTGGTTGTTGTCGTAGGGCGCAACCTGGCCCGCCGGGCCGCCCGGCATGGCCACGCGCAGGCGGTCGGAGCGCAGCTTGCTGCGCTCCCAGTCGAAGCCCATCAGCAGGTCATTGGTCTGGCTGACACGCAGGCGCGGCTGAAAGCGCAGGCCCGTGGCGTCCAGCTGGCGGTGGTTGTAGTCGCGCGCCGTGCCGGGCACGGCGCTGTTGCCCGAGCGGATCACGGGCGAGGCCCAGTTGAACTCATCGGTATCGACCAGGCTGTAGAGGTGGGTCGTCCAGCTCAGGCGCTGGCCGGGCAGTGCGCCTTCGTAGGTCAGGTCCAGCGAGCGGTTGCTGCGGTTGTCGCGGCTGTAGATGTTGGCGCCCGATCCGCGAAAGCCCGCGTTGTAGATGCCGTCCGTGCGCAGCTGCAGCTCCACGCGGTGCAGCTCGTGCAGCTGCCAGCCCAGGGCGCCACTGGCGCCGCGCCGCTTCCAGCCCGTGTTCTCCATGCGCGTGCCGCCGTCGCCCGACTCGTAGTCGCCGCGCCCGCCTGCGCTCACGCCGAAGTACCAGTCGAAGCGGTCATTGGCGCCGGCCGTCTGCGCATCGGTGTGCCACAGGTCCCACGAGCCGGCCTGGACCTGGGCGCGCGTGCCAGGCGCCGTCGCTCCCGTCTTCATGATGATGTTGACCACCCCGCCCATGGCCTGGCTGCCGTAGATCACCGAGGACGGGCCGCGCACGATCTCGATGCGCTCCACATCCGAGGGGCTGAGCTTGGACAGGTTGGCCGTGCCCGCGCGCCGGCCGTTGACCAGCACCAGCACCTGGCTGCGGAAGTCGCGCCCCTGGCCGTCGGTGGAGGCGCCGCGCAGGTTCATCGAGGTCTGGGCCGCCGTCCATTCGCTGAGAAAGCCCACGGCGTTCTCGGCCAGCAGGTCGGTGACCGAGCGCGCGCTGGAGCGCTCTATGGCCTCGCGGTCGATGGTCTGCGTGGTGCCCGCGATGCGGCTGCGCGCCTCGGGCCGCGCGGTGGCGGTCACGAAGACGGCGTCCAGCGCATCGTCGGCGGAGTCCGTGGATCGCCCGGAAGCCGGCTCCTGCGCGGCGCCGGCCGCTGCAGCGCAGCTGGCCAGCAGGACGGCGGCCGCTGCGGGCCGCAGGCTGGAGACAAGAGGGAGAACAGAGAGAAGGCCGGAGGAATCGGCGGCCGAAGAAGCGAAGCGCATGCGTTGACCCAACTGCCCCACTCACCCGCGGGGCCTATCGTCTGAACCACGCCGCACAGCGCGCACGCCGGAGCCGGCCACGGCAGCGCAGGCTGGGGCCGGACCGGACAGGCGCACTCCCGCGGCGTCCGAAAGCAATGCAGAAGGCCGGTATCCGGGCTTGCGGAACGCTGCGGCGCGCAGGGTGGGCGCGCTGCGGCAGGCATCCCCGCCTTCCCATGCCCGAGAAGGACACAGTGGCTTGCGGCGCGTGGTTTGTGGGGCGTCCGCGTGGGGAGTTGTATTCCGCTGACCGTTGCGGGGGCAGCGCAGGCATTGCGAGCGGCCACCTCGATGGCATCGCGCACCTGCTTCCCGTTGAACCCCTGGCCGGTGAACGGCATGGGGCACCTTCAGCAACAGCGCACCGCCACGGCCCAGGGGCTGCGGCGGTGCGCCAGCGGCGGATTATCGCTGATGCGGTCTAGGCCCAGAAGCCCGGCACGCGGGCCAGCGCACGCAGCGCGCGGCGGCTGCTGCGCGCGCTGGTGGCCAGGCGGGCCTGCAGGTAGCCGGCGGCAAACCAGGCGCGCGGATCCGTGCCGGCCTCGTCACGAAAAAGCGCGGCCGCCACGGCCATGTCGTTGTGCAGGCCCAGCGCGTCCTGGGCGGGCACCAGCGCCTCGGCAAAGCGCCGGCCCTTTTTGCCGGGCCACATTCCGGGCGCGAATTCCCGCGCAAAGTCCGCCAGGTAGCGCAGACGCTTGAGCCGCTTGCGCACGCGGTGCTGCTGCGCCAG
>DATKFT010000268.1:0-4392 GCA_035544335.1 Pseudorhodoferax sp. | reverse complement strand
CGGCATCGCGGATCGCGAAGAAGACCGAGAACGGCAGCAGCAGCGGCGGCTCGCCCACGGCCTTGCTGCGGTGGATCGAGTCCTCGAAGTTCTGGCCCTCGAACAGCCGCACGTTGAACACCGGCGGGCAATCGTTGGCGGTCGGGATCTTGTAGGTGCTGGGCGCGTGGGTCGTGAGCTTGCCGCTCTGCGGATGCCACACCAGCTCCTCGGTCGTGAGCCAGCCCATGCCCTGGATGAAGGCGCCCTCGACCTGGCCGATGTCGACCGCCGGGTTCAGCGACTTGCCCGCGTCGTGCAGCACGTCGGCGCGCAGCAGCTTCCATTCGCCGGTCAGCGTGTCCACGACGACCTCGCTGACGGCCGCGCCATAGGCGAAGTAGTAGAACGGCCGGCCGGTCATGGTCTCGCGGTCCCAGGACAGGCCGGGCGTGGCGTAGAAGCCGTCGGACCACAGCTGCACGCGGTCCAGGTAGGCCTCGCCGACCACGGTGTCGAAGCCGAGTTCGCGGCCGTTCACGAAGACCTTGTCGTTGGCGAAGCGCACCTGCTCGGCCGTGCCGCCATGGCGCGCGGCGGCGCAGGCCGCGAGCCGCTCGCGGATCTGGCGCGCGGCGTCCTGCGCGGCCTTGCCGTTCAGGTCGGCGCCGGTCGAGGCGGCCGTGGCCGAGGTGTTGGCCACCTTGCTGGTGTCGGTGGCCGTGGGCCGCACGCGATCGAAGGCCACGCCGAGCTCGTGCGCGACGACCTGGGCCACCTTGGTGTTGAGCCCCTGCCCCATCTCGGTGCCGCCATGGTTCACGAGGATGGAGCCGTCCGTGTAGACATGCACGAGCGCGCCGGCCTGGTTGAAATGCTTGACGTTGAAGCTGATGCCGAACTTGAGCGGCGTCAGCGCCAGGCCGCGCTTGAGCACCACACTGCTCGCATTGAACGCGGCCACGGCGGCGCGGCGCGCGGCATAGTCGCTGCTGGCCACGAGCTCGTCCACGAGGTCGGCGACGATGTTGTCCTGCACGGTCTGCCGGTAGGGCGTGATGTTGCGCTCGGCGATGCCGTAGAAGTTGGCGCGGCGCACGGCCAGCGGGTCCGCGCCCAGGCGGCGCGCGATGCTGTCCATGATGTATTCGATCGCGATCGCGCCCTGCGGTCCGCCGAAGCCGCGGAAGGCCGTGTTGCTCTGCGTGTTGGTCTTGCCGCAGTAGCCGTGCATGGCCACCTCGGGCAGCCAGTAGGCGTTGTCGAAGTGGCACAGCGCACGCGTCATCACGGGCGCGGACAGGTCGGCCGAATGGCCAGAGCGCGACACCATGGTGATGGTGGCGCCCAGGATGCGGCCTTCGTCGTCGTGGCCGATGTCGTACTCGTACCAGAAGCAGTGGCGCCGGCCCGTGACCATGAAGTCGTCGTCGCGGTCCAGCCGCAGCTTGACGGGCCGCTTGAGCCGCGTGGCCGCCACCGCCGCCACGCAGGCGAACAGGCCCGACTGCGATTCCTTGCCGCCGAAGCCGCCGCCCATGCGCCGGCATTCCACGAGCACGGCATGCGCGTGCAGGCCCAGCGCGTGCGCGACCAGGTGCTGCATCTCGCTCGGGTGCTGGGTCGAGCAGTGCACGTGCACGGCACCGCCCTCCTTGGGGATCGCGTAGCTGATCTGGCCTTCCAGGTAGAACTGCTCCTGCCCGCCCACGTCCAGGCTGCCCTGCAGCCGGTGCGGCGCCGCGGCGATGGCGGCGCGGATGCCGGCCTCGTCCAGCCCGGCGGCGCTGCGCACCAGGTGCATGGGCGGCACCACGTACTGGCCGCGCGCGTGGGCCTGCTGCGGCGTCAGCACCGGCTTGGCCGGCTCGACCTGCAGCACCTGCTTGGCCAGTGCGGCGGCGCGCCGCGCCTGCTCGCGCGTGGTGGCGATCACGGCGAACACGGGCTGGCCCAGGTAGCGGATCTCGCCCCAGGACGCGCCATCGTCCTGGCGCACGATGGGGCACAGGATGGGGTCGTCGTGCACGATGGAGCCGCAGTCGTTGGTGCCCGGGATGTCGTCGGCCGTGAACACGCGCACCACGCCCGGCATGGCGCGCACGGCGTCCAGGTCGATGGAGAGCAGGCGGCCCGCCGCCACGGGCGACAGGCCCAGCGCGCAGTGCAGCGTGCCGGCCAGTTCGGGGATGTCGTCGATGTAGGTGGCCTCGCCGGCCACGTGCAGCGCGGCCGATTCATGCGGGCGGCTGATGCCCACGCGCGCGCCGGCCTCCTGCGCGCGCGCCTCCGATGGCAGGTCGATGCGCAGTGCCGTGTTCTCGCGGTAGTGGGCGAACGGGGCGGCGGACTGCAACAGGTGCTTGGGAATGGCTTTGTTCATGGCGCTCTCCTGAGCTTCAGGCCGCCGCGTGCGGCATGATGCTGAACACATTGGTCGCGCTGACCGGCAGCGGATCGTCCGCCCGCGTTTCCAGCCACAGGCGCTGCAGCAGGTTCTGTGCGACCTGCAGCCGGTAGCCCGCGCTGGCCCGCATGTCCGACAGCGGCTTGAAGTCCTGCGCGAGCGCCTGCTGCGCCGCCTGCACGGTGGCAGCGTTCCAGGGCTGGCCGACGATGGCGGCCTCGGCCTGGGCTGCGCGCCGCACGGTGGCCGCCATGCCGCCATAGGCCAGGCGCACGCTCTGCACGCGCTCGCCGTCCAGCGCGATCGCAAAGCCCGCGCACAGCGCCGAGATGTCGCAGTCGAAGCGCTTGCTGATCTTGTAGCCGCGCACCTGGCGCGCGAAGGCCGCGCGCGGCACCGACAGGCCCTCGACGAACTCGCCGGGCTGCAGCGCGTTCTTCATGTAGTCCAGGTAGAAGTCCGTGAGCGGCATGCGGCGCTGCTGGCTGCCGCGACGCAGCACGATCTGCGCGTCCAGCGCCATCAGGATGGGCGGCGCATCGCCGATCGGCGAGCCGTTGGCCACGTTGCCGCCCATGGTGCCGGCATGGCGGATCGGCGGCGAGGCAAAGCGCAGCCAGACCTCGGTCAGCGCGGGCGCATGCTGCGCCAGCGCGCGCCAGGCCGCCTCCAGCGACGCGCCAGCGCCGATGTAGAGCGCCTCGTCCGTGGTGTCGATGCGCTGCAGCTCCTCGACCGCGCCCACGTAGATCAGGTCACCCACGTCGCGGAACTGCTTGTTGACCCACAGGCCGATGTCGGTGGAGCCCGCCAGCAGCCGCGCCTGCGGCTTGGCCTCGCGCAGCGCCGCCAGTCCGTCCAGCGTGACCGGTGCATGGAAATGGTCCAGCCGCCGGCCTTCGCGCAGCGCCAGCGGCGCCGCGTAGTCGAAGCCTGCCGGACGCCGCAATCCCTGGAGCGCCTGCACCACGGCCGCACGGTCCAGCCGCACGGGCGGCAGGTCGAACATGCGCTGGCCGGCGTCCAGGATGGGCCGGTAGCCCGTGCAGCGGCACAGGTTGCCCTCCAGCGCCTCGCGGATCTCGCGATCGCCCGCGCACGGCTGGCGCTGGCACAGGTCCACGGCGCTCATGACCATGCCCGGCGTGCAAAAGCCGCATTGCAGGCCGTGGCACTCCTTGAAGGCCGCCTGCATGGGATGCAGGCCGCCGTCGATATCCGCCAGCCCTTCGATGGTGCGCACCTCGCAGCCCTCGGCCTGCACGGCCAGCATGGCGCAGGACTTGACGGCGTGGCCGTCGACGATGACGGTGCAGGCCCCGCACTGGCTGGTGTCGCAGCCCACATGCGTGCCGGTCAGGCGCAGGTGCTCTCGCAGCGCATGCACGAGCAAGGTGTTGGGTGGAACGTCGATGCGCTGCGCGCGCCCGTTGACGGTGAGCTGGACATTCATCGTGCTGTCTCCTGCCTGTGTTCGGCGGTGATCTGGAACGTGGGGGAACGCCGGAAACCTCGCCTGCCATGGTCGCCCTGCCCGCAGGCGCCCGTTCTAGGGTTGACCCGCAAGCCCGGGCCGGGCGGCGCGGATATTCTCAAAATGACACAGTCGTCACCGCAGCCGCAGCCCGCACCGCTTGCGCCTGCGCCCCCAGCTTCGACCGTGCCCGCCTGCCAGCCCGTTCGCAATCCCTTGCCAGCCAGCCACAGGAGTCCCCGCCCCATGTTCGCCCTGAGCCCCGACGCCGCGCAGCCCTGCCCCGCCGATCCGCGCCACGCGCAGATCGCCCGGGCCCGCAGCCTGGCCTTCGGCGAGCAGGCGCTGGCCGGCATGCCGCCTGCCACTCTGCCCGCCCCCCCTGCCGGCATCGCGCCCTGGCTGTGGCGCTCCTGGCAGCGATGCCTGGCGGCAGGCCGCCGCCCGGGCGAGCGCGTGGTCTACGAAGCGCTGGGGCCGCATGCGCTGCGCCAGGCACGTGACGGCCACGAGGCGCTGCTGCAGGCGGCGC
>DATKFT010000267.1:0-6640 GCA_035544335.1 Pseudorhodoferax sp. | reverse complement strand
CATGACCATCCGCCCCTGCGCGCTCGCGCTGTACACGGCCCTGCTGCTGGGTCAGGCACAGGCCACCACGTCCGAACAGCTCTACCAGCTCGCGCTCGAAGCCCAGTCCGAACGCGCCTATCCGCGCATGCTGGACCTGCTGCGCCAGGCCGCGCGCGCCGGCAACGTCGAGGCGCAGGAAATGCTGGCCCTGGCCCTGCTGGCCGGCCCCGTGGTCTACGGTCCCGCCGTGCCGGCGGACCGCTGCGAGGCCCGACACTGGGTGAGCCAGGCCTTTGCCCAGGGCAGCCTCGTGGCCTGGCAGCAGCTGGTGTTCCTGAACCGCCTGCGCACCGCGCCGAACGGCCAACCCGCCTGCGCAGGCTAGCCGCGCCGCGGTGGCCAGCGCCACCAGGCCCATGCCACGGCCAGCCCGAACACGGTATAGGCCGAGGTGAACACCCAGGACGGCGCATCCCAGTACAGCAGCCGATGCAGCCAGTGCTGCAGGAAGCCGCCGGCATAGGCGTCCTGACCCGCGGCGCGGCGCAGCGCGATTTCCCAGGTCGTCAGCGGGCAGGTGATGCCCAGCCAGGACTCGGCCACCACCAAGCCGATGGCAGCGAGGTGCAGCGCGCGCAGCCACCAGCGGTTGACCCAGCGCCAGCCCGCCAGGTTGCCGCCGACCGTGAGCACCAGGCCACCCACCACGAACAGCACGAGGGCCACATGCAGGACCAGCACCGCCTCGGCCAGCAGGCCATGGATCATCGGCCCCCCACGCTCCCCGCTGCGCGAGGTTGGCTGCCCCCCGAGGGGCCGGGGCGCAAGCCACAGCGCGGCCTACCAGGCAGAGCTTGCTCGGGACGGCCGGGCGCGACGCTCACAGGAGTCCCTTCGCGCTGCGCGCTGCGGTGCTGAGCACCTTGGGGCGGCCCGGCGGTGCTCACGGGAGTCCCTCCGCGCTGCGCGCTGCGATGCTGAGCACCCTGGGGCGGCCCGGCGGTGCTCATGGATGCATCTCGTCCACCGGCACCGGCGCGCGGTGCGCCGAGATGCACGAGAGCACGGCGCTGGTCACGAGCACCATGGCCGCCCATTCCCAGGCCGTGGGCCAGCGCGCCTCCCACAGGAAGCCGTAGAGCAGCGCGAACAAGGTCTCGAACACCACCATCTGGCCGACCAGCGTGAGCGGCAGCAGCCGGCTGGCCTGGTTCCACAGCGCATTGCCGAGCACCGAGGCCAGCAGCGCCACGCCCGCCGAGACCCCCGCGAAACGCCACCAGGCCGCGGCAGGCTGCGCGAGGTCGGCCAGCGCGAAGGCCGGCACCGCCAGCACCAGCGCCTGCGCGCCCGTGACCACGCCGGTCAGCAGGCTCCAGTCGTGGGCGGACACGCCCTGCAGCCGCACCAGCTGCCGGCTGTTGCCGACCGCGTAGGCGGACCACGAGGCCAGCGCACCGACCGCGCACGCGAAGCCCAGCCAGCGCTGGCCGGGCGGCACCTGCGACGCGCGGGCCAGAGACTCCCAGACAATGCAGGCCACGCCGGCCAGGCCCAGCAGTAGCGCCGGTGCCAGGCGCCGCAGCGGAACGGCACCGGCGCCGCGGCTGCCGATCCAGGTCACGGTCACGGGCAGGAAGCCGATCACCAGCGAGGTCATGGCCATGCCGCCCCGCTGCACGGCATTGGCCAGCAGCACGTAGTACAGGCTGTTGCCCAGCAGGCTCAGCCAGAACAGCGCGCGCCATTCGCGCACGCCCACTTGCCGGCGCAGCGCCTGCCAGCGCGGCAGCACCAGTGCGACGGCGATCAGGCCGTAGGCCAGGTAGCGTGCGGCCGCGAGTTGCAAGGGGCTGAACTCGGCTGCCAGCTCGGGCGCCAGGAACACCAGGCCCCAGGCCGCGCCCGCGGCCACGCCGCAGGCCAGTCCCAGCCAGATGCCCGTCAGTGCAGACACCTGCGCTCCCCTCTCGGATCGCCTGGCGGCAAGCGGCGTTCTGGCTTGTGTGGCACGGCAGGCATGGGGTGGACGGTGGGCATTCGAACTGCCGGTCAGGCCCGCAGCAGGGCCGTCTGCCGGCCTTCGCAGCGCCGCAGATAGTCCTGCAATTCATCCAGCCCCAGGGCCTTGCTGTAGTGCCAGCCCTGGAACGCGTCGCAGCCCAGCGCGCACAGCAGTTCGCGCTGCTCGGCCGTCTCGACGAACTCCGCGACGACCTGCACCCCTTGCGCATGGCCCAGCCGCACCACGGCGGCGACGATGTCCTGGTTGACGCGGTTGACGAGGATGTCGCGCGTCAGGGCGCCGTCGAGCTTGATCGATTGCATGCGGAAGCGCTGCATGTACAGCAGCGAGGTGCAGCCCATGCCGAAATCGTCCATCGACAGGGCCACACCCAGAGCTTGCAGCCGCTCCAGCGTCTCGTCCGACTGCGCGGTGGTGCTCAGCATGCGCCCTTCGGTGATTTCCACATCCAGCGCACTGGGCCGCAGTCCGTGCGCCGCGAGGGCCGCGGCGACGTCGTCGGGCCAGTCGGCCGATTCGAGCTGCAGCGGCGACATGTTGATGCCGACCTGCAGCTGCACATGGCCTGCGGCATGCAGCACCGCGAGGTCGCGGCACGCCCGCGCAACCACCCAGCGGCCCAGCGCATGGACCACCTCGCACTCCTCGGCGACATTGACGACGGCCGCGATCGGGATCACGCCGTAGTGGGGATGGCGCCAGCGCGTCAGCGCTTCGACGCCGGCCACCGAGCCGTCACGCCCATGCTTGGGCTGGTAGGCCAGTTCGACGCGGTCCGCCCGCAGGTCGGCGGCAAAGTCCTCCATCAACCGGCGCGCGACATCGCCCACGCCGTCTGCACGGTCCAGCACACGCGTGCCCGGGCCCGGCGGCTGCATCAGCATGTCCAGCACCGAGCGGAACTCCCGGTCCCCGCGCGCGGTGCGGACCTGCTCGAGTCGGCGCAGGAACGGCAGGTAGATCAGCATGTCCAGCAGCACCAGCGCCAGCTGCAACCAGGCGCCTGCGGCGCTCTGCGTCATGGCCGCACCCGACAGCAGGATGGGCGTGGACCAGGCCACGGGACGGCCGTCGGGCGACAGAACGCCCAGCGCAAACAAGGAGGCGGCGATCAGCACATTGAGCACCGGCGCCAGCAGGAACGGCAGCCACATGAGCCGGTTGAACACCAGCGGCAGGCCGAACAGCAGCATCTCGTTGACGTTCAGCACCGCCGGGACGATCGAGACCTGTGCCAGGCGCCGGATGCCGCCATCGCGCGCCTTCCAGAGGATCGCCAGGATCAGCCCCCAGGTCGCGCCCGCGCCACCCAGGTGGCCGAACACGTTCATGAGCATGGGCGTGGCCACCTGGTCCGACCACAGCGCGCGTTTGTCACTGGCCAGCAGCACGCCGTGGTCGTTCATCTCCAGCAGCGCCTGGCCGCCATTGATCCCCAGCAGCCAGGCCAGCTGGTTGACCACCGTCATCACGGCGTTGAGCACCACCGGCCCCGGCTGCAGCCGCTCGACGCCCGCTGCGACCTGCTGCCAGGCCCAGGCCCACAGCGGCGCACCGAGCTGCGAGGCCAGCAGGCTCAGCGCGGCGACGGCGCCCAGCACCGCGACCGCCACCCAGCACAGGCGCAGTGCCTGCCCGGACACCGAACGCGCCTGCAGCCCCGCGAGGCCGGCCGCACCCGGCAGCCGGCGGTACACCGCGCAGCCGATCTCGGCGGACACGAGGCCGCAGAAGATGCCCAGCATGATGTGGCCGTAGCCCAGCGTGGCCGGCCCGGCGCCGCTGCCTGCGGCGCCCCAGACGAAGGCCGCAGCGGCCAGCGCCGCGATGCCGGCGGCCGGCGGTGGTGTCTGCAGACGGTGGTGCTCGCACAGCAGGGTGCAGGCGCGGGCGGAAATCGTGACCGCCGCGGCGATGCCCATGATGCCCATGGTCGCGGCATAAGTCCGGCGGCAGAACTGGGCCAGGTCATGGCCTGCCAGCGTCCAGGAAGCGCCAGGCCCATCCGCGCCCATCGCGGCCAGTTCTGCCAAGGTCAGCGCGATGGCGCCCAGCATCGTGAGCGGCAGCAGCAGGATGAAGCCTTCGCGGATCGCTGTCGTCCACAGCGTCGTGCGGTCCAGCACTCGCAGGGCCGCGGGCTCCGGTACCGCAGATGCATTCACGGCAGTCTCCTCGCGTTGTCGTTGTCGTTGTCGTTGTCGTGTCGTTGTCGCAAGCCAGGCGCCACCGGACGGGACGGCGCTGGAGCCCCAATGTACTGCCCTGCCCGTCCGCGCTGCGGCCCTGGCGCGTCGCTGCCTTGTCGGCGCCGTCCCACGCCAGTTCCCGTCCCGCACTGCCGCGCAGCCGCCATGCATGCCACTTCGCAGCCCGAGCGCGAAGGCCTAGCCTGCACCCATGCGACTTTCCACCGGACGTGGCACCAAGATCCTGCTCGGCTTGCTGGCTGCGCTGGTCGTGTTCGTGCTGCTGTTCGACTGGGACTGGTTGCGTGGCCCACTCAACCGCGCCATCAGCGAGAAGACGCAGCGCCGCTTCGACAGCAGCCACCTGGCCGTCAAGCTGGGCTGGAACCCCGTGATCCGGCTCAAGGACGTGTACTTCGCCAATGCCGACTGGGCCCAGGACACGGGTGGTGCAGGTGACAGGGGCGACCGGCCCATGGCACGCATCGGCACGCTGGAGTTCTCGGTGTCGCTGCGCGATCTGTGGGACGGCAAGGTCTTCGTGCCGCGCGTGGCGCTCGACCAGGCCGAACTGAACTTCGAGAAGGCCGGCGACGAGCGCCGCAACTGGGTGCTCGGCGAGCCTTCGCAGACCCGGGAGCCGAGCCGGCTGCGCATCGCCAGCCTGTCGGTGCGCGAAGGCCATCTGCGCTATGTCGACCGCGGCACGCCGCTCTCGCTGGACATCGCGGTCGAGACCTTCGACCCGGCCGCCGCCGCCAAGGCCGACGACGCCAAGGCCAAGCCCCTCAGCACCGGAACCGCGCGCTACACCACGCGCTACCGCTTCGAGGGCCGCTACCACGACGCCCAGTTCAGCGGCCAGGCCCAGACCGGCGACGTGCTGAGCTTCCAGGAATCCAACATCCCGTTCCCGATCCAGGGCCGGCTCGTGGCCGGCACCACGCGGCTCGATGTCGAGGGCACGGTGGCCGACGCGGCCGACATCAGCGGCATCGACGTGCGCCTGAACATCGCGGGCCGCACGCTGGCCAACCTCTACCCTTTCCTGCTGCTGCCGCTGCCGGCCTCGCCGCCCTACCGGCTGTCGGGCCACCTGAAGCTCGAAGGCAAGCGCTATGCCATGCGGGACATCCAGGGCCGCATCGGAAAAACCGACGTGGCCGGCGAGGCCGCCTACGTGCAACGCGACACGCGCCCCCTGCTCACGGCCAAACTGCACAGCCAACTGCTCAACCTGCCCGACCTCGGACCGCTGGTCGGACTCACGACCAAGGAGACCACCGACGCACGCCCGCTCACGCAGGCCGAGACGCAGACGCGCGACCGGGCGAAGACGCGCGAACAGCAGACCAGCGGCGGCCGGGCGCTGCCCACGGGCACCGTGCAGGGCGAACGGCTGCTGCCCACCGGCAAGTTCGAGGGCGGGCGCTTCAAGGCCATCGACGCCGAGGCCGACCTGCGCGTGGACCGCATCGCCGCACCCGACTTCATCGCGCTGCAGAACCTGCGCGTGAAGCTGGACCTCAAGGACGGCGTCATGCGCCTGGACCCCTTCGACGTGGACCTCGCCGACGGCGAGATCCGCTCCGTGATGCGCCTGAACGCGCAGCAGCCCGTGCTGCGTGCCGACGTGGACATCACGGCGCGCCGGCTCAAGCTCGCCAAGCTCGTGCCGCCCTCGCCGCGCCTGGCGCCCTCCAGCGGCGCCATGGGCGCACGCGCTCAACTTAGCGCGAGCGGCAACTCCATCGCCGACCTCGCAGCCAAGGCCGATGGCCAGGTGCAGGCCGCGCTGTCGCAGGGCCAGGTGTCGAACCTGCTCGACGCGGTCTCGGGCCTGAACGGTGGCAAGATCCTCACGCTGCTCATGGGCGGCGACAAGCCCATTCCGATCCATTGCGGCGCGGTCTCCTTCAAGGTCAAGGACGGCCAGGGCCAGTCCGAGCTCTTCGTGATCGACACGCAGGACACGCGCATCGAAGGCGCAGGCGGCTTCGACCTGGACCACGAGCGCCTGGACCTGACCATCGCACCCAAGCCCAAGCGCGCCGGCATCCTGTCGCTGCGCACGCCGGTGCACGTGTTCGGCAGCTTCCGCGCACCCGATTTCGAGCTCGACAAGGCCGGCCTGATCCTGCGCGGCGGCGGCGCCGTGGCCCTGGCACTGGTCAACCCCCTGGCCGCCCTGATACCCTTGATCGAGACCGGTCCCGGCGAAGACACCAACTGCCAGCAGTTGCTGGCCGCCACGCAACCGGCCGCCAAGGCCGCCGCCCCTTCCAGCACCCGCGCCAAGCCCTGAACACCCCACCAGCACCGCATGAACACCGTGCCCGACTCCTCCAACGCCCCGCACGACAGCGCGCCCGACCGCCCCATCCTGCCCACCTTCAAGCAATGGCTGGCGCTGTGCAAGCAGGCCGTGCAGTCCTGGTCGGAC
>DATKFT010000266.1:0-7509 GCA_035544335.1 Pseudorhodoferax sp. | reverse complement strand
CGCAGCTGCGCGAGGTGCTGGCCGCGCAGCAGGACGCCGCGCAAGGCCTGTTCCGCGGCATCCGCCATGCCGGCGCGCGCGACCCGAATCCCGAGGCCCTGAGCATCCCGGGCCGCGGCAGCGAGGGCCTGTACCTGGATGCGAACTTCCGCGCCGGCGTGGCCCTGCTGGGCCGGCTGGGCCACAGCTACGACACCTGGCACTACCACCACCAGAACGCCGACTTCGCGGCGCTGGCGCGCGCGGTGCCCGGCACGACGCTGGTGCTGGACCACTTCGGCACGCCGCTGGGCGTGGGCGCCTACGCGGGCCGGCGCGACGCAATCTTCAGCCAGTGGCAGTGCGATATCGCAGAGATCGCGCGCTGCCCCAACGTGGTCGCCAAGCTGGGCGGCCTGGCCATGCCCGACAACGGCTTCGGCTGGGACCGGCGTGCGTTGCCGGCGAGTTCGGACGAACTGGTCGAGGCCCAGGGGCGCTACTACCGCCACACGATCGAATGCTTCGGGCCGCAGCGCTGCATGTTCGAAAGCAACTTCCCGGTGGACCGGCGCTCGCTGCCCTATGCGAGCTACTGGAACGCGATGAAGAAGATCGCGAAGGGGTATTCGGAGGGGGAGCAGCAGGCGATGTTTTGGGGGACGGCGGAGCGGGTGTATCGGCTCTGAGATCCGCCCGTCCTGGATCTCAAGCCGAGGTCATGGCCCGACCCTGCGTCAGGTCGCCATGGCCGGCGAGCAGTCCATCGACGGAGATGTCCTCGTCCAGCGCGTCCCAATGGATGCCGCGCGGGCTGAGTTCGAACTGCGCGCGCTGTTCTGGCGATGCAGCCAGCAAGCGCGGGAACCAAGCCAGCGGAACGGCGATGACACGGCCGTCGTCCAGCTGGACCCACATGCTGTCGTCGTCGAAACGCACTGCCTTAGGCGAAGTAGTCATTCCATGTCCTTTCGATCAGCGCGTGGTTGGCCTGCGCCACGTCGACCAGTTCGCGCAGTGTCCGGGCATCGAAACCGTGGCTGTTGGCGACACGAACCTGCGGTTCCAGCCAGAGCTTGGCTTCTGCGCCGCCGGCGCGCACATGCACATGCAACGGCTCCGGCGGCGACCCCTCGTTGGAGTAGAAAAAGAAGCGAAAGCCCTTGTAGCGGAAAACCACTGGCATGGCGGGATTCTAGGAGTCGTTTCTCGTCACGCAGCCGCGTCGCGCGCCCTTCGGCGGAGAAAGGGCCAGTGATCGTCACCACCAACCACGAAACCACCCGAACCACAGAACGGACCCAAGACCAACGGTCACAACGCCTCCAGCGGCCCCCAAGATGGCTGGCAGCCGGTCGATCCAAAGTGCCTTCAGCCTGACCTCGGGGGAGTCTTTGGCAAAGTGCTTCAACGGGTCTGGTCGCTGAGGCCGACGAGGTTGTTTCTCCATGCCGCGAATTCTCTGGGATGCCACAACCCATGCTTTCGCTGAGAACGAGTTACCCACAGATCAGCACGCTTCTGCAGCGGCTGCGACCGACTGATCCTTCGCATTCTGCACTTGCTTACCAACGCACTTGTTGCGCTGTCGTTTTGACACGTTATTGCATCGTAAGTGACTGTTTTCAAATGAAATAACTTCAAATCATCGAGTTCGCAGTGCTAGAGCAGTGGTAGGCAAGGCAAGAACTCGCTGCCGTTCTTGCGCATGCGGATGAGGATGTCGTTGTTCTTGTTCTCGTGCTTGTTCATGCGCTCGTCCAGCAGCTTCTCGATGTTGGACAGGAATTCGGCGGTTCTCGTCTTCGATGTAGTTGAGAAGCTTGCGCTCGATCTTGGCCAGCTTCTCGGCCTTGATCTTGAGGATCTCGCCGTCCCATCTTCACGCGACTGCTGCGCAGACGGCTCCCGCGCTCGCTATCGAGTAAAAGCCTTCCCCTCCGCCGCCATCCTCTCCAGCAACGGCGACACGCTGAACCCCGCCCCCATCCGTTCCCCATACCCCTTGAGCTTCTCCACCACGGTCTTGAGCCCCACCGTGTCCGCATAGAACATCGGCCCCCCGCGGTACACCGGCCACCCATAGCCGTTGACCCACACCACGTCGATGTCGCTGGCCCGGATCGCGATGCCCTCGTCGAGGATCTTGGCCCCCTCGTTGACCATGGCGTACACGCAGCGTTCGAGGATCTCTTCCTTGCCGATCTCGCGTGCCACCTTGCCCTGTTCACCCATGAGATCGCGGATGATGCCGCGCGTGACCTCGCTGGGCTTGGCGGTGCGCGTGCCGTCCACCACCTCGTAGTCGTAGTAGCCGGCGCCGTTCTTCTGACCGCGCCGGTCCATCTCGCACAGGCGCTCGCGGATGGTCGCGCCCTTGCTGGTTTCCTTGCTCCAGCCGATGTCCAGGCCCGCGAGGTCGCTCATCGCGAACGGGCCCATGGGCAGGCCGAAGTCGTAGAGCACCTGGTCGATGTCCCAGGGCATGGCGCCTTCCAGCACCATGGCCTGCGCCTGGGCGCTGCGTGCGGCCAGGATGCGGTTGCCGATGAAGCCCGGGCACACGCCCGAGACGGCCGCGACCTTGCCGATCTTCTTGGCGATCTGCATGGCCGTGGCCAGCGCCGTGGCGCTGGTCTTGGCGCCGCGCACCACCTCGAGCAGCTTCATGACGTTGGCCGGGCTGAAGAAGTGCATGCCCACCACGGCCTCGGGCCGTGAGCTGGCGGCGCTGGCGATCTCGTCCACGTCCAGTGCCGAGGTGTTGGTGGCCAGCACGGCGCCGGGTTTGCAGATGCGGTCGAGCTTGCCGAAGATCTCCTTCTTGATCGCCATGTTCTCGAACACGGCCTCGATCACGAGGTCGCAGTCGGCCAGCGCTTCCATCTGCAGGCTGCCGCTCAAGAGGCCCATGCGCTGCTCGACCTGCTCGGTGGTGAAGCGGCCGCGCCTGGCCGAGTTCTCGTAGTTCTTGCGCACCACCGCCAGGCCCCGGTCCAGCGCGGCCTGCTGGGTTTCCACGAGCACGACCGGGATGCCCACGTTGGCGAAGTTCATTGCGATGCCGCCGCCCATGGTGCCGGCGCCGATGATGCCGACCTTGGCCACCTTGACCGTGGGCGTGTCCTCGGGCACGTCGGGGATCTTGGTGGCCTTGCGCTCGGCGAAGAAGGCGTAGCGCTGCGCGATCGAGGGCGTGCCCGACATGAGGCCCGTGAACAGCCGGCGCTCGGTGGCCAGGCCCTCGTCGAAGGAGAGGTTCACGGCGGCCTCGATGCACTGGATGTTGGCTTCGGGGGCCGGGAAGCCGCGGAACCTGCGCGCATTGGCCGCGCGCACCTTGGCGAAGATCTCGGGGTGGGCGCGTGCGGCGATGAGCTTGTCGTCGTTGTCGCGCACCTTGCGCAGCGGCCGGCCCTCGGCCAGCACCGTGCGCGCGAAAGCGACGGCGCCCGCGCGCAGCTCGGCCTCGGGCACCAGCGCGTCGACCAGGCCGATCTCCAGGCATTGCTTGGCCGGCACGTGGCTGCCGTTCAGGACCATGTCCAGCGCTTTTTCCACGCCCACGATGCGCGGCAGGCGCTGCGTGCCGCCCGCGCCGGGCAGCAGGCCCAGGTGCACCTCGGGCAGGCCGCATTTGGCGCTGGGCACGGCCACGCGGTAGTGGCAGCACAGCGCCACCTCCAGGCCGCCGCCCAGGGCCGTGCCGTGGATCGCGGCGATCACGGGCTTGCTCGCGTTCTCGATCTGGTCCTGCGCCTCGCGCAGCGAGGGCGATTGCGGCGGCTTGCCGAACTCGGTGATGTCGGCGCCTGCGATGAAGGTGCGGCCGTCGCAGAGCAGCACGATGGCCTTGACCGCGGGATGGGCGTCGGCCTCGCGCACGCCGTCGACGATGGCCTGGCGCATGGCCTGCGACAAGGCGTTGACGGGCGGGTAGCTCAGCGTGAGGACGCCGATGTCGCCTTCGATGGCGAGCGAACGCGTGGGAACGGTGGTGGTGCTCATGGATGTCTCCGGTGTGGTGGAACAGGGATGGGTCAGGCCGATGGGGGAGAGGGCGGCGCGAGGATGCCGACGAACAGCGGCTGCACGTACAGCGGCACCGCGTCGGCCACGGCGATGCCGGGCACCCAGCGGCGCAGCGAGGAGGCGGCGTTGACCAGGCTGGCCACCTGCTGCGCGGCCAGGCTGGCGTCGAGCGGGCGGACCGCGCCTTCGCGCATGCCGTCCACGAGGAACAGGCCGAAGCGCTCGGTCAACTGGTTGCCGCGCTGCACGGGCTCGTGGCGCGCGCCCTCGGCCAGCGCGCTGCGCGCCGAGGAGCGCAGCAGCGGCCCGGCGGCCGAGAGCTGGAAGCGCACGAGCGCGCGCACGCTGGCCACCAGCCGTTCCCAGCCCGAGCCGGTCTGGGCCATGGCCTGCAACTGGGTGCGGCGGATCACGTCGAAGCTGCGCTCGAAGCACTGGGCCACGAGCTCGTCCTTGCTCGCATGGTGGTGGTAGAACGCGCCCTTGGTCAGGTGCAGCCGCGCCGAGATCGCGTCGACCGAGGCGCCGCGAAAGCCCTGCTCGTTGATGAGCGCGGTGGCCGCACGCAGAAAGGCCTCGCGCACGTCGGCGCCGTCGCCGCCCGGCTGCGGCGCGCGCGTGGCGCGCAGCGCGGGGCCGGGTTGCGTGTGCCAGCGCCGCGGGTCGGCCGCCAGGCCGCCCAGCAGCAGTTCGGCCAGCGCCTCGGCGGCCAGCGCGTAGTCCTGCGGCTCGTAGCGGTCGATCCAGGTGCGCATGGTGTTGGCCAGCGTCAGCAGCAGGTGGGTGCGCGCATTGCGCTGGGCATGGCTCCAGCCCAGCGCAGCGGGAAAGCACTGGCGCAGGCTGCGGAACAGCCCGGTGTAGGCTTCCACGACCTGGTCCACCTGCGGCGCGGCCAGCGCGCGGATGTCGTTGAACGAGACCTGCGCGCTGCGCCGGCCGGCCGCGATGTCGGCCAGCAGCGCGGCCTGGCCGGCCAGCAGCGCGCGGATGCGGCGCTCGGGCGTGGGCTGCTCCAGCGCGGCCTGCGCGGTGTCGCGCACGGCCGCGATGGCCTGCAGCATGCAGTCGGCCGCCAGGTCCTCCTTGCGGCGGTAGTAGTAGTTGACGCTGGCCTTCTGCAGGCCCACGCGCTGGGCCACGCCGGCCAGCGTCACGCCCTTGAGGCCGTGCCGGTTGAACTCCTCGGCCGCGGCGGCGAGGATGGCCTCGCGCTTGACCTGGAAGCGGTCGGTGGTCCGGCCGGCGCTGCAGGGCATGGCGCTAGCCTCGGCCGGGGGGCCTGCGGTGCGCATCGGCGCGGGGCGGCCGGCCGGCGCTCACAGCACCTCGAACAGGCCCGCGCCGCCCATGCCGCCGCCGATGCACATGGACACCACGACGTGCTTGGCGCCGCGGCGCTTGCCCTCCATGAGCACATGGCCCGTGAGGCGCGCGCCCGTCATGCCGAAGGGGTGGCCGATCGCGATGGAGCCGCCGTTGACGTTGTAGATGTCGGGGTCGATGCCCAGCTTGTCGCGGCTGTACAGGCACTGGCTCGCGAAGGCCTCGTTGAGCTCCCACAGGTCGATGTCGGAGATCTTCAGGCCATGGCGCTCCAGCAGGCGCGGGATCGCGAAGACGGGGCCGATGCCCATCTCGTCGGGCTCGCAGCCGGCCACGGCCCAGCCCTTGAAGGCGCCCAGCGGCTGCAGGCCGCGGCGCTCGGCCTCCTTGGCCTCCATGAGCACGACGGCGGCGGCGCCGTCGGACAGCTGGCTCGCGTTGCCCGCGGTGACGAACTTGCCCGGGCCCTTGACGGGCTCGAGCTTGGCCAGGCCGGCGAGCGTGGTGTCGGGGCGGTTGCACTCGTCGCGGTCGACCACGGCGTCGACATAGCTCTCGGCCTTGGTGGCCTTGTCCACGACCTTCATGCGGGTCTTGACCGGAACGATCTCGTCCTTGAACTTGCCGGCCTCCTGGGCCGCGGCCATCAGGCGCTGCGAGCGCAGCGCGTACGCGTCCTGGTACTCGCGCGACAGGCCGTAGCGCTCGGCCACGATGTCGGCCGTGTCGATCATGGGCATCCAGAAGGCGGGGTGCTGCTGCTCGAGGAGGGGGTCGCGGCCGCCGCCACCGCCGCCCTGCAAGCTGATGGAGTCCACGCCGCCGCCCACCATGATGTCGGCGTTGCCCTCGACGATGTGGTGCGCGGCCACGGCGATCGCGTTCAGGCCCGAGGAGCAGGCGCGGTGCAGCGTCATGCCGGCCGTGGTGACGGGCAGGCCGGCCAGCAGCGCGGCGGCGCGCGCCACGTTGCCCGAAGAGGCCACGCAGCCTGCGATCACGTCCTCGACCTCGGCCGGATCGGCGCCCGAACGCTGCACCGCGTGCCGGATGGCATGGCCCAGCATCGTCATGGCGGGGGTGTCGTTGAAGCCGCCGCGGGCGGCCTTGGCCAGCCCGGTGCGGGCGTAGGAAACGATGACGGCTTGGCGCATGGATGTGTCCGTTCTGGATGGAAAGGGTTGAGGGGCGGCTGGCCTGCAACAGGCCCTGGGCGCAGTGCTGGCCAGGCGGTGCCTGGCCGTACTGGATGTATGAAACGCCAAGGGACCGTTGCGGTGCGGGCCGCGCGGATGATCCGTGCAAACCCTTTCGTGCGATGTCCCCAACCGGACTTCGCGCGGACGGTGCTTCTTCCATACTGAAGATCTGAAATCTTCCACCACCCCTGTCACTGTTTGGAGCGCCCTGACCATGAGCAAGACCACCCCGGCATTCGGGTTCAACCCGACCGACGAACTCAACGACCTGCGCATGTCCGACAAGGCCTTGCCGCTGTACGAGCATGTCAAGCGCTTCATCGCCGAGACCGTGGCGCCGATGGCCGAGAAGTACGAGGCCCTGGGCAAGGGCCGTGTCGGCGCCGAGCGCTGGCAGTACGCGCCGGGCCAGCTGGAGCTGCTCAACGCCGCGAAGGCGCAGGCCAAGAAGGAAGGCCTGTGGAACTTCTTCCTGCCCGACGCGGAGACCGGCGAGGGCCTGTCCAACCTGGACTACGCCTACATCGCCTCCGAACTCGGCAAGCAGCCGCTGGCCAGCGAGTGCATGAACTGCTCGGCACCGGACACCGGCAACATGGAGGTGCTCGAGCGCGTGGGCACGCCGGAGCAGAAGGAGCGTTGGCTCAAGCCGCTGCTCAACGGCGAGATCCGCTCGGCCTATGCGATGACCGAGGTGCACCATGCCTCGTCGGACGCCAAGAACGTGGCGACCAGCGCGGTGCTGGAGGGTGACGAGTGGGTCATCAACGGCGAGAAGCACTACATCTCGGGCGCGGGCAGCCCGCGCTGCAAGATCCTGATCACCATGGTGCGTTCCAGCCCCGACGCGCCCGCGCACAAGCAGCAGTCCATGATCCTCGTGCCCACGGAGACCCCGGGCGTCACGGTCGTGGGCGCCATGCACGTGTTCGGCGAGGACCATGCGCCGCACGGCCACATGCACATCCGGTTC
>DATKFT010000265.1:0-1567 GCA_035544335.1 Pseudorhodoferax sp. | reverse complement strand
ACACCTGCTATTTCCTGGCTGTCGACTTCGATGAGCAGGAGTGGCGCGAGGACGCCCTGGCGTTCATCGGCTCCTGTCGCACGCTCGGCGTGCCCGCTGCGCTTGAGGTTTCCCGCTCGGGCAATGGCGCACATGCTTGGGTCTTCTTCTCGCAGAAAGTCGATGCGCGCGACGCCCGTCGCCTCGGTACCGCGCTCATCAGCCATGTCTGCGCGCAGACGCGGCAGCTGAAGTTGAGCTCCTATGACCGACTGTTCCCCAACCAGGACACGATGCCCAAAGGAGGCTTCGGCAATCTGATCGCCTTGCCTTTGCAAAAGAAGCCGCGCGACGCCCGTCGTAGCGTGTTCGTCGACGACGAACTCCGGCCCCATCCGGATCAATGGGGCTTTCTCGCGTCCATGCGCCGCATGCCCGTGGAAGACATCGAGCCCGTCATCCTGCAAGCCACTGGAGGTTCGCACCCGCTGGACGTGACTTTCATCGAAGACGAGGACCACCAGACGCCGTGGCTCACTCCCCCGCGGACCAGCAAGAAGATCGCCGGCCCATTGCCAGCAACCCTCCACCTGACGCTGGCCAACCTGGTCTACTTCCGGAAGGAAGGGCTCCCTCAAGCGCTGGCCAACCGACTCATCCGTCTGGCGGCGTTCCAGAACCCCGAGTTCTACAAGGCACAGGCCATGCGTTTCGCGGTCTGGGACAAGCCGCGTGTCATCGGCTGCGCAGAGAACTACCCCAATCACATCGCATTGCCGCGCGGTTGCCTGGACGACGCGGTCGCTTTGCTGACCGGCAACGGCATCCGCACCGTTGTCCAGGACGAGCGCTTCCATGGGGCGCCAATTGATGTCCGCTTCGCCGGTACGCTGCGCGACGATCAGGAGGCCGCTGTAACAGCCACATTGCGGCACGACACCGGCATCCTATGCGCACCGACCGCGTTCGGAAAAACTGTCACGGCGGCGGCACTGATCGCCAGGCGCGGCGTGAACACGCTTGTCCTGGTGCACCGCACCGAGTTGCTGGCACAGTGGCATGAGCGGCTGCAGAGCTTCCTGAATGTCGACAAGACCATGATGGGCCGCATCGGGGGTGGCAAGTCCAAGCCTACAGGCAAGATCGACATCGCCGTGATGCAGTCACTGGCGAGGAACGAAGAGCTCGGCGCGCTGCTCGACAACTACGGCCAGGTCATCGTCGACGAATGCCATCACATCGGCGCCGTATCGTTCGACCTGCTGATGCGGCGGATCAAGGCGAAGTTCGTCCTCGGCCTCACCGCGACGCCTGTGCGTCGCGATGGTCAGCACCCCATCATCTTCATGCAGTGCGGACCGATCCGGCACATGGCCCAGCGGCCCGACAGTGCGCCGCAACGTTTGGAGGTCCATCCGATCCACCTGCCCGGGCCGCTGGACGTGCCGGGCGACGGGGGAATCCAGGACATCTTCACCCACCTCGTCCATGACGCAAGGCGGACGCGTTCGATTGTCGATGCCGTACTCGAGTGCTATGGCCAGGGCCGCAAGGTCCTGATCCTGACCGAGCGCACGGATCACCTTGC
>DATKFT010000264.1:0-4002 GCA_035544335.1 Pseudorhodoferax sp. | reverse complement strand
GATTATGGAAGCAGCCATGTGTCCGCGGCTGAGGTGGAACTTAAGAGGTGTCGGGCGCAGGGGCGGCGCGGCCGCGACCTCGTCCGCCACCTGCGCGGGCATCGGACGGCGGGTGGCGTACGGGGCCGCACACCCCGGCCGCATGCGCGACCAGGCCGTGGCCTAATACCGTTTTCCGCACGCGACGATCGGCCGGCATCGGGCCGGCGCCACGGCGTGCGGCAACGACGAGGAGAAGCGTATGGGCGCGCAATGGAAAGCGAAGGGCAAGGAACTCGCGGCGAACGCCAAGGGCCGGTTGTTCAGCAAACTGGCCAAGGACATCATGCTGGCGGCACGCAACGGTGCCGATCCGGCCAGCAATGCGAAGCTGCGGCTCGTGGTGGAGCAGGCGCGCAAGGTCTCCATGCCCAAGGACACGCTGGACCGCGCCATCAAGAAGGGCGCTGGCCTGACGGGCGAGGCCGTGCACTTCGAGCATGTGATCTACGAGGGCTTTGCGCCGCACCGCGTGCCGGTGATGGTGGAATGCCTGACCGACAACGTGAACCGCACCGCGCCCGAGATGCGCGTGCTGTTCCGCAAGGGCCAGCTCGGAACCTCGGGTTCCGTCTCCTGGGACTTCGACCATGTGGGCCTGGTGGAGGCCGAACCCGCCGCACCCGGCGCCGATCCCGAGCTGGCCGCGATCGAGGCCGGTGCGCAGGATGTGGAGCCGGGCCACGAGGACGGCCACACGCTGTTCCTGACCGATCCGCACGACCTCGACCTGGTCAGCCGGGCGTTGCCGGCCCAGGGTTTCACCGTGGTGTCGGCCAAGCTGGGCTACAAGCCCAAGAACCCGGTCGATCCGGCGAGCCTGTCCGCCGCCGATCTCGAAGAGGTAGAGGCCTTCCTGGCCGCGCTGGACGCCCACGACGACGTGCAGAACCTGTTCGTGGGCCTGGCGTCCTAGCCTCGCGCCGGCGCCGCTGCCATGCCGTGGTGCGCGCGCAGCACCACGGCGCTAGCCCTCTTCGGCGGACATTCGCACCGCCCTGCATCCCTTCAGGCTCCTCAGGTCCTCCCCGCCGCTGGACGGATCACCTGGTTATTTGCTCATATTTCTTTCAATTTTTTGCTGTTACATGTACATTCATTGAACAGATAACAGATCCATGCACTGCCCTGCGGCAACTGGTTCCACGCCAGTCCCCCACAGCGGCAGTGCCGCTCAAGGGGCCCCGCATGGATGAGAAAAGCGTGTTCTGTGGATGTCGCACGGGCCGCCGCAAGGCCGGCCCCAGCCATCCTGCGCCTGGCCGCAGCTGCTGCGCCCATGGCGGGTCCCACCTGCATTTCCTCCTGCATCCGCCGCCCGCGGGCCGTTGCACCGTGGGTTGAGGTTTCGGCCGCGCTGGCGCCTCCTGGCGTGCCTGCGCGCGCGAGGTCCCCGTCGTTCCAACCGTCCACCGAGGGAGAGCAGCATGCGGTATTGGCGCAATTTGTCGATCAAGGCCAAGCTTTCAGGGGCTTTTGGCCTGCTCATCGTTTGCATCATCGCGGTCTCGGCCACCACCATCGACACGATGCAGGAGGACAGCGCGCGCTTCTCACACTACATCGAGGGCATCCAGGCCCGCGCCGACACCGCCAGCAAGGTGCGCCAGGCCGTGGATGCGCGTGCCATCGCGGCCCGCAACCTCGTGCTGGTCTCGGATGCGCAGCATCTGGCCACCGAGAAGGCTGCGGTCCAGCAGGCCGTCCAGGACGTGCGCACGCACCTGGCCCATCTGCGCGAGCTGGCGGCGCGGCCCGATGTCGATGCCGACACACGCACGCGGATCGACAACATCCAGCGCATCGAGGCGCAGTACGAGCCCGTGGCACTGGCCATCGTCGACATGGCATTGAACCGCCAGCGCGACGCTGCCATCGCCAAGATGAACGACGAATGCAGGCCGCTGCTGGCCGCATTGATCAAGGCCACGGAGGACTACGACGGCTTCGCCGCCACGCAGTCCCAGGCGCAGATCGCACTGACCGAGCAGCAGTTCCGCAGCAAGGTCCGGGTGCTGCTGGTCGCCTGCACCGTGCTCGTCGTGCTGGCCTGCTGGGGCGCCGTCGTCATCGTGCGTTCGGTGGTGCGTCCGCTCGATCAGGCCGTGGGCCTGATCGACGGCGTGGCGCGTGGCGAGCTGGGCCACAGCATCGCGGTCACGAGCCGCAACGAGTTCGGCAGGTTGCTGGAGGCCCTGCGCTCCATGCAGACCAGCCTCGTGCAGCTGGTGACGTCCGTCCGCCAGGGGGCCGACAACGTCTCGGTGGCGAGCGTGCAGATCGCCCAGGGCAACCAGGACCTGTCGGCGCGCACCGAAAGCCAGGCCGGCGCGCTGCAGCAGACGGCCTCGTCGATGGAGCAGCTGGGCGCCACCGTGCGGCAGAACGCCGACAACGCGGGCCAGGCCAACCAGCTGGCCAGGAACGCGAGCCGCGTGGCGCAGCAGGGCGGGCAGACCATGCAGAAGGTCATCGAGACGATGACCGGCATCAACGAATCGAGCCGGCGCATCGCCGACATCATCAACGTCATCGACGGCATCGCGTTCCAGACCAACATCCTGGCCTTGAACGCCGCGGTCGAGGCGGCCCGGGCCGGCGAGCAGGGCCGGGGCTTCGCGGTGGTCGCGGGTGAGGTGCGGGCCCTGGCCGGGCGCAGCGCGCAGGCGGCCAAGGAGATCCGGCAGCTGATCCTGGACAGCACCGAGCGCGTGAAGACCGGCTCCACGCTGGTGGACGCGGCGGGCGCCACCATGCAGGACGTGGTGCAGAGCATCGGCCGCGTCACCGACATCATGGAGGAGATCAGTGCCGCCAGCACCGAGCAAAGCTCCGGTGTCGGCCAGATCGGCCAGGCGATCTCGCAGCTGGACCAGACGACCCAGCAGAACGCGGCGCTGGTCGAAGAGAGCGCCGCCGCCGCGGACAGCCTGAAGACCCAGGCCCAGCGGCTGGTGGCGTCGGTGGCCGTGTTCCGCCTGGGCAGCGAGGGCGCCGATCCGCAGCCTGGCGCCGGCCCGGCCCTGCCGGCCACCGCGGAACGCGTCGGCTTGCTCGCGCCCGCGCCCGCGCTGGCCTGAACGGCAGCGCCGCGGTGCGCTGCGGTGCGCCATCGTGCCCGGCGGCTGCGGCGGACCGCGCCACCGGGGGCCGTTGGCGCTACTGCGCCGTGGCGCGGCGCTGGCGCACGGCCTCGGCCAGCTGGCGCAGCACCGGCTCGGTCTGGGCCCAGCCGATGCAGGCGTCGGTGACCGAGACGCCGTAGCGCAGCGGCTCGCCGGGCTTCAGGTCCTGCCGGCCTTCTTCCAGGTGGCTTTCGATCATGAGGCCCGTGATGCGGCGTTCGCCCGCGGCGATGCGCCGCGCGACGTCCTCGGCCACGACGATCTGGCGCGCGTGCTGCTTGGACGAGTTGGCGTGCGAGCAGTCCACCATGAGCTGCTCGCGCAGGCCGGCCTTCTTAAGCACGGCGCAGGCCGCGTCCACATGCTCGGCCTCGTAGTTGGGCCCCTTGTTGCCGCCGCGCAGGATCACGTGGCAGTCGGGGTTGCCGCGCGTCTCGAAGATCGCGGCCTGGCCCATCTTGGTCATGCCCATGAAGGCATGCGGCGCGCGCGCCGCGACCATCGCATCGGCCGCGATCTGCACGCCGCCGTCGGTGCCGTTCTTGAAGCCGATCGGGCAGCTCGAGCCCGAGGCGAGCTGGCGGTGGCTCTGGCTTTCGGTGGTGCGCGCGCCGATCGCGCCCCAGGCGATCAGGTCGGCGATGTACTGCGGGCTCAGCAGGTCCAGGAACTCGTTGCCGGTCGGCAGGCCCAGCGCGCCGATCTCCAGCAGCAGCTCGCGGGCCTTGCGCAGGCCCTCGTTGATGCGAAAGCTGCCGTCCAGCCGCGGGTCGTTGATGTAGCCCTTCCAGCCCACCGTGGTGCGCGGCTTCTCGAAGTACACGCGCATGACCAGCAG
>DATKFT010000263.1:0-2747 GCA_035544335.1 Pseudorhodoferax sp. | reverse complement strand
GGGCGCATTGCGCAGGCCCACGGCGATGTTCTGCGCCACGTTGAGCCAGGGGAACAGCCGG
This sequence comes from Pseudorhodoferax sp., assembly GCA_035544335.1. Taxonomy (GTDB): domain Bacteria; phylum Pseudomonadota; class Gammaproteobacteria; order Burkholderiales; family Burkholderiaceae_C; genus Pseudorhodoferax. Next base: position 2,686 of record DATKFT010000263.1, on the reverse strand, counting down.
TGGTCCTGGAACACGATGCCGCGCTCGGGCCCGGTGCCCGCGATGGGTTGGCCGTCGAGCTCGATGCGGCCCTCGTACTGGTCCTCCAGGCCCAGCACCAGGCGCAGCAGCGTGGACTTGCCGCAGCCGCTGGCGCCCACGATGCTCACGAAGCGGCCGGCCGGCACGTGCAGGTCGATGTTCTCGAGCACCTGCAGTTCGCCGCCCGCGGCCTGGGTGCTCGCGTAGCGCTTGCCCAAAGCGCGGATGTGCAGTTCGTTTGCGGTGATGACGGCTTCGCTCAAGAGGCTCTCCCCAACCAACGCGCCAGCCGGCGCTCCAGCCAACGGGCCGAGGCGTTCATCGCCCAGCCCACGCTACCGATGACCACCATGCCGAACAGCACGAGGTCCATGCGGAAATGCTCGCTGCCCTCGATCAGCGTGTTGCCGATGCCCTTGCCGGCCACGAGCAGGTACTCGGCGCCGATGGTGGCCAGCCAGGAATAGATCAGCGCGAGGTAGACGCCCGTGAAGATCGCCGGCAGCGCCGATGGCAGCACGACCTGGGTCACGGTCTGCCAGCGCGTGAAGCCGTAGACGCGCGCGACTTCCAGCAGCGCCTTGGGCGTGGTGCGGATGCCATCGCAGGTGTTGACCACCACGGGCACCAGCGCAGCCAGCGACAGGAACACCACCTTGGCCACGTCGCCCAGGCCGAACCAGACCGAGATCAGTGGGATCCAGGCGAACAGCGAGATCTGCTTGAAGGTGTTGAAGCTGGGGCCGACGAGGCGGTTGAAGAGAGGCCACAGGCCCAGCAGCGCGCCCAGCACGAGGCCGCCCAGCGTGCCGATCAGAAAGCCCGTGGCCTCGCGCGCCAGGCTCGCCGACAGCGCGCGCCAGAGCCGCCCGGTCTCGATCTGCTCCCAGGCCGTGGCCGCGACCTTCTCGGGCGAGACCAGCAAGGCCGAGTTCACAAGCTCGAAGCCGGCGGCCAGCGACCACAGGCCGATGGCCGCCACGGGCAGCACGAAGCCGCGCCAGCGGCCCGTGGCCTGGGGTTGGAGCGGCGCGAGCGTGGACAGCTCGGCCCGTTCGGTCGCAACGCTCATGGCTGCCCCCTTCGGCCTGCGGCCTGTCCCCCCGAGGGGGCCGAGCCCGGACACGAAAGGTCCAGTGGACCTTTCGTGCCTGGCGAGGGGCCGGGGCGCAAGCCACGGCGCGGCCTGCAAGGTCGAGCTGGCTTGGGACGGCCCGGCGCGGCGCTCACAGGCGCCCCTTCACGCGGCGCTCGGCCCAGTCCAGCGCACGGTCGATCGCATAGCCGATGGCGCCGACCACGATCACGGCCGCCATCACCTGGTCCAGCTGGAACAGCTGGCGGCCGTAGACGATCAAATAGCCCAGGCCCTCGCTGGACGCGACGAGCTCGACCACCACGAGCGAGAGCCAGGCCTTGGTGAAGCCCAGGCGCAGGCCCGTGAACAGCGTGGGCACGGCATGCGGCAGGACAATCTCGAGCACCTGCTGGCGCGGCGTGTAGCCATAGACGCGGCCGACCTCGCGCAGGTTCAGCGGCGTCTGGCGAAACCCCTGCAAGGTGTTGAGCGCCACCGGCACCAGCGCGGCCTTGGCGATCAGGATGTATTTCAGCGGCTCGCCGATGCCCACCAGCAGCAGCACGAAGGGCAGCCAGCCCAGCACGGGGATCTGCACGAGCGCGTTGAAGCTGGGCAGCAGGTAGGCCTCCACGTTGCGCGACAGGCCCATGGCCGAGCCCAGCGCCAGGCCCAGCAGCGCGCCGGCCGCGAAGCCGACCAGCACGCGCTGCAGGCTGGCCGCCACATGCAGCCAGAGCTCGCCGCTCAGGGCCAGGTCGCGCAGCGTCTCCCAGACGAATTGCGGCGGCGGCAACACCTGCGGCGAGATCCAGCCCTGGGCCGCACCCAGGAACCACAGCCCCAGCAGCGCGGCCGGCAGCAACCAGGGCAACAGGGCGTCGCCGCGGCGGCCGGCCGGTGCCTTGCGCGGCGCGCTGGCTGGCACTGCGGGCGCCGCGGGTGCCGGCAACGACGACGCCCCCAGGGCACCGCCCGTCAGCAGCGGCACGAAGGTCTGCTCGACGCCCATCTCAACGCGCGGCGACGGAAGCGCTGCCCGCCACGGGCTTGCCCTTGGCGTCGTAGGCCGTCCAGTGGTGTTCCAGGCCCTGCTTCTTGAGCGCGGCCTGCAGGTACCTGGGCTCGAACCAGTCGTCCACGGTCACGCTGCGGCGGATCAGCTTGAGCTTGAGCGCGTCTTCGACCACGGCCTTGTAGCGGCCCAGCACGAACGCATCGAGCAGCGGCGAATTGCGCTCGGCCAGGGTCTGGCCCTCGAACTCGGCCTGCCAGGAGGCCACCGGCGTGCCGCTCCTGGCCCAGGTGGTGAACAGTTCGGCGCGGTTCTTCTCGTCCGAGGCCCATTGGGCCGCGCGCACGAACACGTCGACCACGCGCTGCACCTCCGTCGGGTGGGCCTTCTCGAACTCGCCGTGCACGAGCAGCGCGGCCTGGCGCGTGAAGGCCGGGTCCTGGCCCTTGGTGGAGTAGACGACGCGCGCCAGGCCCTGGTCGCGCACCTTGAACCACTCGTAGCCGCCGAAGGCCGCGTCCACGCCACTGGAGACCAGCGCGGCCTGCGCGCTGCCGGTGTCCAGGTTCACG
>DATKFT010000262.1:0-3705 GCA_035544335.1 Pseudorhodoferax sp. | reverse complement strand
CAGCACGCGCGGGGCCGGCCCGGCGGCGGGCTCGGCCGCGGCCAGGCCCGGGGCTGCCAGCGCGGCCAGCAGCAAGGCATTCATGCGGCGCCGACCCAGGTCGGGCGCACGCGCTGCGGGCGGTGGGGTGGCGATGGACGGCATGGCGCGTCAGGCCGGCTGGGCCTGGGCCAGCACGGCGCCCAGGCGTGCACTGCGCGCGGTGCCGGACAGTGGTGCGGCGGGGCTGTCGCCGAACACCGCGCCGCTGAGCTGCTGCGACACGGCCCACAGGCGGGCTGCGGCGGCCGTGTCCCGTGCCTGCGCAGGCACGCGGGCTGGCGCGGGATGGCCGCGGGTCTCGCCCAGCCGGTGCGGGCCGTGGTACTGGCCGCCCCGGGCCTGCGGCGCGGTGGCGGCGTACAGCGTCGGCCATGCGCCCTGCGCGGCGGGCTGGAACAGGAACCAGAGCCAGCGGCGCGCCAGGCCCGCCAGGCTGGCGGCGCCGGCCCCGTTGGGCAGCAGATCGGTGCGTGCAATGCCCGGGTGGGCCGCAAGGCTCTGGATCCCCCAGCCCGCGGCATCGCTGCGGCGCTGCAGCTCCAGCGCGAACAGCAGGCAGGCCAGCTTGGACTGGGCATAGGCCTGCATGGGCGCGTAGTGCCGCTGCGCCTGCAGGTCGTCGAAGTCGATGCGGCCGTTGCGCGCGGCGATGCTGGACACGCTGACCACGCGCGGCGCATGGCCCTTGCGCAGCAGCGGCAGCAGGGCGGCCGTGAGCGCGAAGTGGCCCAGGTGGTTGGTGCCGAACTGCAGCTCGAAACCGTCGGCGGTCTGCCGCCGCTGGGGCGGCGCCATCACGGCGGCGTTGTTGACCAGCAGGTCGATGCGCTCGTGCGAGCCGCGCAGCGCCTGGCCGAAGGCCGCCACCGATGCCAGGCTGGCCAGGTCCAGCGGCGCGAACACCACCTTGGCCTGCGGAACGCTTTGGCGGATCTGCTGCAGCGCATCCCGGCCCTTGGCCGGGTTGCGCCCGGCCAGCACGACGCGCGCGCCCGCCCGCGCCAGGGCCAGCGCGTCCTGCAGGCCGAGGCCGCCGGTGCCGGTCACCACGGCCGTGCGGCCGTGCAGGGGAGGGATGTCGGAGGCGGTCCAGTGGTGCATGGTGCTTGGCGGGGAAGGGCTAAACTGGGTGGTCAAATAACGCACTGAGTGCAAACTTTATTGCACTCAGTGCAGTTTTGCAAGAGACCCCGGCCATGTCAGGAATTTCCCCCAGCACGGGCCTTGCGCCCACCGAAGAAGGCCTGCGCGAGCGCAAGCGCCGCGAAACCCGCCAGCGCATCGCCGAAGTGGCGCAGCGCCTGTTCCTCGCCCAGGGCTACGAGGGCACGACGCTGGACGCCATCGCGGCCGAGGCCGGCATCTCGCGCCGCGCCTTCTTCTCCCACTTCAAGTCCAAGGACGAGATCATCGTGTTCTGGCAGGCCGCCGATTCGGCCCGCCTGGTGGACGACCTGCGCAAGGCCTCGCCCGACCAGGCGCCGCTGGACGCGGTGCGCGACGTGATGGTCAAGCACATCGCGCGCTACACCACCGAGCAGATGACGGCGGTGGACGAGCTCATGCGCTCCAGCGACGCGCTGCTGGCGCGCAAGCAGGCCTTCTATGCGCAGCAGGAGGTGGTGCTGTTCGAGGTGCTGTGCGAGGTCTGGCGCCAGCCCGAGCGCCGCGCCGCGCTGCGCATGGTGGCCATGGTGTCCATCGGCGCCATGCGGCTCGCGCTGCAGTCCTGGCGCGAGCAGGCCGGCCCGCGCAAGCCGGCGGCCAGGTTTCTGCGCGAGGCCTTCGACAGCCTGAAGACGGAGCTTTGAGGTCGCGCGCCGGCTCAGGCCGCCGGCACCGCGCCCTCGTACGCGGCCTGCAGCAGCGCGCGCAGCGGCCCGGCCTCGATCGGCCGCGGGTTGGGGTAGGCGTCGCGCAGGGCCAGCGCGCAGGCCCGGTCCAGGTCTTGCGCGCGCATGCCGATGTCGCGCAGCGCCACCGGCGCGCCGAGCCGGCGCGCCAGCGCCTGCAGGCCCTGCGCCGCGTCGGCCGTGCCCAGCGCGCCGGCGATGCGCTGCATGGCCTGCGGTGCGGCGGCCGCGTTGTAGGCCAGCACATGGGGCAGCACCACGGTGTGCAGCTCGGCGTGCGGCAGGTTGAAGCTGCCGCCCAGCGTGTGGCACAGCTTGTGGTGCAGCGCCATGGCCACGCTGCCCAGCACCAGTCCGCTGAGCCAGGCGCCGTACAGCGCATCGCTGCGCGCGGCCCGGTCGCCCGGTGCCGCGTGCAGCGCCGGCAGTGCGCGGGCCAGTGCCGCGATGCCCTCGGCCGCCATGAGGTCCGTGACGGGGTTGCCATCGGCCGCGTACAGGCCTTCGGCGGCGTGCGCGATGGCGTTGATGCCGCTCACGACCGACAGGCCGACCGGCAGGCCCAGCGTGAGCTCCGGGTCGTACAGCACGCTGCGCGGCAGCACGCGCGGGTCGCGGCCCGTGCGTTTCACGCCGTTCTCGGTGAGCCCGTAGATCGGCGTCATTTCCGAGCCCGCGTAGGTGGTGGGGATGGCCAGCACGGGCAGGGGCGCGGTCAGTGCGATGGCCTTGGCCAGGCCCACGGTGGAGCCTCCGCCCACGGCCACGAGCGCGTCGGCACCGACCCGCGCGGCCTCCGCGCGTGCGGCCTCGGCGCTGGCCACGGGCACATGCATCACGGCGCCGTCGAAGACGCCCGCGGCGCGCGGGCCCAGCAGCGCCGCCACCTGCTCGGCCTGCCGGCGCTGCGGCGCGGTGCACAGCACCAGGGCCTTGCGCGCGCCCAGGCGGTCGAGTTCCTCGGGCGCCCGGGCCAGCGTGCCCGCGCCGAACAGCACGCGCTGCGCGCGGCTCTCGTAGCTGAACGGGCCTTGCGTGCCGGCGCGTTCCCCGGGCGCCGACGGTGGCAGGGCGGCGTTCATTCGACGGCGATCCTGCGCTTGGCGATGAGCTGGCCCCAGCGCTGGCTCTCGCGCTGCGTCAGCTGGTCCATGGCGGCGCGGTCGCCGGCCACCACCTCGAAGCCGCTCTCGGCCAGCCGGCGCGCGAGCGTGGGCTCGCGCAAGGTGGCCGCCATCGCAGCCGACAGCTTGTCCAGCACGGGCGCGGGCGTCTTGGCGGGCGCCACCATGCCGACCCAGGAATAGACCTCGAAGCCCTTGTAGGCCTCGGCCACGGCCGGCACCTGGGGCAGGGTGGCGCTGCGCGCCGGGGCCGTGACGGCCAGCGCGCGCAGCTTGCCGGCCTGCACGTGCGGCAGCACGAGCGGCAGGCTGGCGATCATCGAGTCCACATGCCCGCCCAGCAGGTCGGCGATGGCCGGGCCGCCGCCCTTGTACGGTACGTGCAGGCCCCGGCTGCCGGCGGTCTCGTGGAACAGCTCGGCCGCCAGGTGGTTGGAGCTGCCGGCGCCGACCGAGGCATAGGTCACGTCGCGCTGGCGGGCGGCGGCCACGTAGTCCTGCAGCGTCTGGTAGGGCGAGGCGGCCGGCACCACCAGCACCATCGGCGAGCGCACGGCATAGGACACGCCGCTGAAGTCGCGCAGCGTCTCGTACGGCAGCTTGCGGTGGATGTGCTGCTCGGTCGCGTAGGAGTCGAACACCATGGCCACCGTGTAGCCGTCGGGCGCGCTCTTGGCCAGCTGGGC
>DATKFT010000261.1:0-10434 GCA_035544335.1 Pseudorhodoferax sp. | reverse complement strand
CTGGACCAGCCTGGTCGGCCCGCAGAACCAGTTCGTGCACCTGTGGGGCTACGAGGACCTGGCCGACTACGAACGCCGCAGCCGGGCGCGCGACAGCCATCCGGACTTCCCGGCCTACCTGCAGGCCTCGGGCCATCTGATCACCGCGCAGGAGACACGTCTGATCCGGGCCATCGCCATGCCCATGCCCATGCCCCCGCGCTGAAGCGCAGACCCCGAAGACCCCGCAAGCCGTGGCGGGCCGCACGGGCATGGCCGCACGGCGCGCCAGCCAGAACACCCACAGAACGGAGACAGACATGCAGTCCATTGCCCGCACGCTCGGGATCGTCTTGGCAGCCTGCCTGGCCAGCGGCCTCGCACAGGCCGAGGCACCCTACCCTAACCAGCCGATCCGGCTGATCGTGCCGTTCACGCCCGGCTCCAGCTCGGACGTCACGGCGCGCGCCATTGCGCAGAAGATCGCGCTGCCGCTGGGCCAGCCCGTGCTGGTCGACAACCGGCCCGGCGCCAACGGCGGCATCGGCATGCAGGCCGTGGCGCGCAGCAAGGCCGACGGCTACACGCTGGTGGTCGGCACCGTCTCCTCCACCGTGGTGCCGCCGCTGATTTCCAAGAGCGTGCCCGTGGACCTGTTCAAGGACTTCGCGCCCGTGGCCACCATGGCCAACACGCCGCTGCTGCTGACCGTGGCCAGCGATTCGCCGATCGCCAGCGTGGCCGACCTCGTGGCGGCCGCGAAGAAGGCGCCGGGCAGCATGAGCTACGGCAATTCGGCCGGGCTCTACCGGATCGCGATGGAGGCCGTCAACCACCAGGCGGGCATCGACCTGCTGGCCATCCCGTTCAAGGGCCCCGCCCAGGCCAGCACCGAACTGCTGGCCGGCCGCCTGAGCGTGACGCCCGACGCACTGGGCGCCGTGGGCCCCATGCTGCAGGCCGGGCGCATGCGCGCGCTGGCCGTGCTGGGCTCGCAGCGCACGCCGGCCTTGCCCGACGTCCCGACCATGCAGGAGCTCGGCTTTGCGGACTTCGCCTTCAACGGCTGGCTCGGCGTGCTGGCCCCCGCCGGAACACCGCAGCCCGTGGTCGAGCGCCTGCACCGCGAGATCGCCCAGGCCGTGCAGTCGCCCGACATCCAGGCGCTCTACACGCGGCTGGGCATGGAGGCCACGGTGCTGGGGCCGGCGGAATACGGCGAGGCGATGCGGCGCGACTTCGCGCGCTACCAGGCCATCGCCCAGCGCGCGCGCATCGAGAAGGAGTGAGCCGCATGGCACCCGCACTCGAACAGCTCGCGGCCCAGGCCGCGGGCATGGCGCTGGACCGCGTGCCGCCGCAGGTCGCGCGGCAGGCCAAGCTCTGCATCCTGGACACCGTGGGCTGCATGCTCGCGGGCACGCGCACGGAGGAGGCGCAGCTCGCGCTGGCCTGCGAGCCGGACGGCGGTGACGCGTCCGTCACCGTGCTGGGCACGTCCCACCGCCGCGGCCTGCGCGAGGGCATGCGCATCAACGGCTACCTGGGCGATGTGCTGGAGCTCAACGACCTGATCGGCGGCCATGCCAGCATCGGCAATGTCGCGGCGGTGCTCGCGCTGGGCGAACAACTGGGCGCGCCCGGCCCGCGCGTGCTGGAGGCCACGGTCCGCGGCATCGAGACCACCGCGCGCGTCTACGACGCCGTCTACCCCAGCCTGCGCCGCTACACCGAAATGGCGCTGGTGCCGGTCGGCATCCCCTCCTCCATCGGCGCCGCGGCGGCAGCCGCGCACCTGCTCGGGCTGGGCGTGGGGCAGTCGCTGCACGCGCTGTCCATCGCCGGCGCGCTGGCGGGCTGGTGCCCGGCCGAGGTGATCTTCGGCGACGGGGGCACGTTCAAGCCCATGCTGTTCGGCGCCCAGCCCGCGGACACCGGCGTCACGGCGGCGCTCTATGCGCGCGCGGGCATGACGGGGCCGCCCGCGCTGCTCGACAGCAAGCTCGGCTACTTCGCGACCGCCTCCACGCAGGGCGCGTTCGACGCCGCGGCCTGGAAGGACCGCTGGGCGTTGGCCGAGCCGCGTCGCAAGCTGCACGCCTGCTGCGGCTACCTGCACGCGCCGGCCGACGCCATGGGCCGGCTGCGGCAGGCACTCGGAGAGCAGGCCCTGTCCACGAGCCGGATCACGGTGCGCGTGGCGCCCTATGTCGCCGATGTGGTGGCCAAGGACAGGCTGCCGGTCTCGGCCAACGACGCGCGCTTCCACCTGCAGTACTGCCTGGCCCTGGTCGCCTGCGGCGCGGACGTGGTGCTGCCCGAGCACAGCATCGCGCTGGCGCAGCAGCTGCAGCGCGGCGCGGTGCGCGAGGCCATGGCGCGCATCACCGTGGTGCAGGACCCCGCGCTCGCGCACTACCACCACTGCGCGGTGCAGGCCACCGACGCCGGCGGACGCAGCCATGCGCAGGCCCTGTCCTCGCCGCGCGGCTCGCCGCAGCAGCCGTTGTCCGAACAGGCGCTGGTGCAGAAGTTCCACGCGCTGGCGGACCCGGTGCTGGGGCGCGCGTCCGCTGAGGCCTTCGCAGCCCAGGTGCTGAACCTCGAAGCGGTCGGCGACCTGGACGACGCGCTGGCCTGCCTGCGCACCTAGGCGCAGCGCCGGCGCCAGGCCGGTCTCCCCTCTCTCCTCCTGCAGCCCGGCCCCGCGCCGGGCTGCTGCATTGGGCCGTCCCCATTGACGTGCGCCACTCGCGTGCAATAATGGTTGAACCATAACGGAGACACTGCAGAGGCATCACCCCATGCACAAGTGGATGAAGAGCAGCCAGCACGTGACGCTGGACATTGACCAGCGGGTCGCGCGCATCACGCTGAACAACCCGGCGCGGCGCAACGCGTTGTCCTGGGACATGCTCGTGGAGCTGCGCGGCGCGCTGCTGGAGGCCGACGACCTGCGCGAGGTCAGCGCCATCGTGCTGCGCGGCGCGGGGCCGGACTTCTGCGCGGGCTACGACATGCAGTCGGCCTACGCGCGCTATGCCGAGGAAGCTGCCGAAGGGGCTGGCACGGCGGGCCGCTACCGCAGCGGCAGTGCGAGCTTCGACGACGACGCCTGGAAGCTCGAGCGCTTCCAGGAGCTGCTGCGCACCACCTTCGTGCTGCACAAGCCCGTCATCGCGCAGGTGCATGGCCACTGCGTGGCCGGCGGCACCGACCTCGCGCTGTACTGCGACATGGTGATCGCGGCCGACGACGCGCGGATCGGCTTTCCGGCCACGCGTGCGATGGGCTCGCCGCCCAACCACATGTGGATCTACCACGTGGGCCCGCAGTGGGCCAAGCGCCTGCTGCTCAGCGGCGACGTGGTCAGCGGGCGCGACGCCGCCAAGATCGGTCTGGTGCTGGCCAGCGTGGCGCCCGAGCGGCTGGCCGAGGAGGTCGCCACGCTGGCGGGCCGCCTGGCCACCGTGGACCCCGAGCTGCTGGCCACGAACAAGCGCATCGTGAACATCGCGCTGGAGCTAGCCGGCGCCGGCACGCTGGCCCGGCTGGCCGCGGAGATGGACAGCCGCGCGCACCTCACGCGCGCGAAGAAGGAGTTCGACGCCGACGTCGCGGCGCTGGGCTTCAAGGCCGCAGTGCGCCGCCGCGACCAGGCCTTCGGCGACGGTGTCGCGCGGCCGAGCTGGTGACGCCCCCACGCCCCCTTATCGATCGAAAAAGGAGACCTGCATGACCCATTCCCCCCTCTCCCGCCTCTCCCGCCGCGCCACGCTGCTGGCGGCCGGCGCGCTGCTGCTCGGCACCGGCAGTGCCGTGAACGCGCAGACCGCGCCCTTCCCCACCAAGCCCATCCGCTTCGTGATCCCGACCGCGCCGGGCGGCAACCTGGACCTGCTCGCGCGCATCGTGGCCGACAAGCTCACGCAGGCCTGGGGCCAGCAGGTCATCGTCGAGCCCAAACCCGGCGCCAACACCATCCTGGCCACGACCGCCGTCGCGCGCGCGCCGGCCGACGGCTACACGGCGCTGTTCACGATCAGCGGCTTCGTGCAGAACCTCGTGCTGCAGTCCAGCCCGCAGTACAAGCTGGAGGACTTCGTGCCGGTGTCCGAGGTCGCCAGCTTCCCGATCGCGCTGGCCGCGGCCACCACCCTGCCCGCCAACGACCTGGCCGGCGTCGTCAAGCTGGCCCAGGCCGCTCCGGGCAAGCTGAGCTTTGCGAGCTATGGCACGGGCTCGGGCGGCCACCTGATCGGCGAAGGCCTCAACAAGGTGGCGGGCGTGCAGATCAAGCACATCGCCTACAAGGGCGAGGCGCCGGGCTTCACCGACCTGGTCGGCGGCCAGGTCGAGCTGGCCTATGGCTCGGTCGGCTTCTACGCGCGCCAGCTCTCCGGCGGCAAGGTCAAGCTCATCGCGGTCGCGAGCCCGCACCGGCTCAAGTCCTTCCCGGACCTGCCCACCTTCGCCGAGGCCGGCTACCCCGACGTGAACCTGGCCGGCTGGGGCGCGCTGTTCCTGCCGGCCGGCACGCCGGCGCCCATCGTCAGCAAGTTCGCGCAGGAGATCCGCCGCATCGTGGCCCTGCCCGATGTGCAGGCCAAGATCCTGGAGATGGGCTTCGAGCCGACCGGCAGCAGCAGCGCCGAGTTCTCGCGGACGGTGGCCAATGACATCCAGAAATGGGGCCGCATCGTGCGCGAGAACGGCATCCGCCTCGAATGAGCATGAGCCCCACCGGCAATCCCGTCTGCCGCCTGCTCGGCACGCGCTTTCCCATCATGCAGGGCGGCATGCAGTGGGTGGGCACGGCCGAGATGGCGGCCGCCGTCTCCAATGCCGGCGGCCTGGGCACGCTGTCGGCGCTCACGCAGCCCACGCCCGAGGCCCTGGGCGAGGAGATCGCGCGCTGCCGCCGCATGACGCCGCACAGCTTCGGCGTCAACGTGACCATGCTGCGCACCGTGACGCCGCCGCCCTACGAGCGCATCTTCGATGTCATCGTCGAGCACGGCGTGCGCGTGGTCGAGACGGCCGGCAACGTGCCCGAGGCCGTGTTCGAGCGCCTGCTGGGCGCCGGCATCACGGTCGTGCACAAGTGCACCTCGGTGCGCCATGCGCTGGCGGCCGAGCGCCGCGGCGTGCACATCGTGAGCATCGACGGCTTCGAGTGCGCGGGCCATCCGGGCGAGGACGACGTGCCCGGCCTGGTGCTGATCCCGTCCGCCGTCGCGGCGCTCAGGATCCCCGTCATCGCCTCGGGCGGCATCGCGGACGGGCGCGGCATGGCCGCCGCGCTGGCGCTCGGCGCGCAGGGCGTCAACATGGGCACGCGCTTCGTCGCGACGACCGAGGCCCCCGTGCACGCGCGCATCAAGCAGGCCCTGGTGTCGGCCCGCGAGACCGACACGCGGCTCATGTTCCGTACCCTGCGCAACACCGCGCGCGTGCTGTCCACGGCCATCTCCGAGCAGGTGCTCGCGCTGGAGCGCCAGAGCGGCGGCTGCACCTTCGACGCGCTGCGTCCGCTGGTGGCGGGTGCGCGCGGGCGTGCCGCGCTGGCCGCGGGCACGCCCGACGAGGGCGTGGTCTGGGCCGGCCAGTCCGTGGGCCTGGTGCACGACATCCCGGGCTGCGCGGAACTGCTCGAGCGCATGGTGGCCGAGTGCCGCGGGCGGCTGGCCGCGGCGGCCACCGCGTTCTGATCCACCGCTGGGAGCCGGCCACTCCGATGGCGCCGGCTCCAACGCTCAGCGCACGCGCTTTTCCATCTCGCGCGCGATCAACTCCTTCATGATCTCGTTGGTGCCGGCCAGGATGCGGTGGATGCGCACGTTCTGGTACAGGCGCGCGACCGGGTATTCCAGCATGTAGCCTGCGCCGCCGTGCAGCTGCACGCATTCGTCGACCACCTGGCCGCAGGCCTCGGTGATCCACCACTTGGCCATCGCGGCGCTGGCGTTGTCCAGCGTGCCCGCGGCCAGCAGGCCGATGCAGCGGTCCAGCCAGGCACGCGCCAGGCTGGCCTTGGTTTCGCACTCGGCCAGCTTGAAACGCGTGTTCTGCAGCGACAACAGGTCTTGGCCGAACACCTTGCGGCTGGCCGTGAACTGCAGCGTCTCCTCGATCGCGCGCTCCATGCAGGCCAGCGACATGGCGGCCGTGATCACACGCTCGCGGCCGAGCTCCTTCATGAGCTGGCGAAAGCCCTCGCCCTCGCGCGGCCCGAGCAGGTTGGCGCAGGGCACGCGCATGTCGTCGAAGAACAGCTCGGCCGTGTCCTGCGAGTGCAGGCCGACCTTGGCCAGCGTGCGGCCACGGCGAAAGCCCTGCGCCACCTTGTCCGTCTCCACGACCACGATGGAGATGCCCTTGGCGCCCTGGCTCGGGTCCGTCTTGACCACCAGGCAGACCAGGTTGGCCGTGCTGCCGTTGGTGATGTAGGTCTTGGCACCGTTGACCACGTAGTCATCGCCGTCGCGGTGCGCCGTGGTGCGGATGCTCTGCAGGTCCGAGCCCGTGCCGGGCTCGGTCATGGCCAGTCCGCCCACGAGTTCGCCCGTGGCCATGCGCGGCAGCCAGTCGCGCTTTTGCGCCTCGCTCGCGAAGTTGTCGATGTAGTGGGCCACGATGCCGCTGTGCAGCGCATTGCCGAGCCCGGGACACAGCATGCGGCCCTGCTCGGCGAACAGCACGACCTCGTGCAGGAAATTGCCGCCGCCCCCGCCGTAGGCCTCGGCGATGCCGGGGCACAGCAGGCCGGCCGCGCCGGCCTTGTACCAGACCTCGCGGTCCACGACCTGCTGCTGCGACCAGCGCTCCTCGTGCGGCAGCAGCTCGGTGGCGTAGAAGCGCCGCGCGCTGTCGCGCAGGGTCTCCAGCTCGGGGGTCATCCAGGGGGATGGGGACATGTCGTACCTCGTCGAAGGGAAAGGGAACAGCGTGCGCAGGCTCAGGGCTGCGCAGGGGATGCGGGGGAGACGGGGGAGACGGCAGCGCGGGCCTGCTCCTGCAGGCCGCGCCAATCGATCTTGCCGGTGCCCGCGCGCGGCAGCCGCTGCATGAACTGCACCTCGCGCGGGCACTTGTAGGTGGCCATGCGGCCCCGGCACCAGTCGAGCAGGTCCTGCGCCTGCAGCGACTGGCCGGTGCGCGGCACGACCACGGCCCGCACCTGCTCGCCGCGCGTCGCGTGGGGCACGGCGATCACGCAGGCCTCCTGCACCGCCGGGTGCTCGTGCAGCATGGCCTCGACCTCGGAGGGCCAGACCTTGTAGCCGCCGACATTGATCATGCGCTTGAGCCGGTCGACCATGAAGTGGTAGCCCTCGGCGTCGCGCACCACGAGGTCGCCCGTGCGCAGCCAGCGCACGCCGCCCTGCAGCACGAAGCTCGCGGCATTGGCCGCCGCGTTGTCCCAGTAGCCCGGCGAGACCTGTTCGCCCGCGATCCACAGCTCGCCGCTGTCGGGCGTGGCACCGTCGGCACAGGGCTCCAGCGTCACGGGATCGACCACCATGGCGCGCACGCCGAAGGTGGGTATGCCCAGGCATTGGCGCTTGCTGCGCTGCAGGGGGTTGGCCATGGCCATGGAGGCGGTCTCGGTCATGCCGTAGCCCTCCAGGTAGCCGATGCCCAGCTCCTGCGACAGCCGCGTGTTCACGGCCTCGGGCAGCGCCGAGCCGCCGCCCGTGATGACCTGCACGCTGTCCATCACGCCGGGTGCCAGGCCCGGCAGCGCCAGCAGGTCGAGCAGCATGGGCGGCGCCACGCCCCAGCGGCTCACGCGGTGGCGCACCAGCAGCTCGGCGGCGGCCGCCGGATCCCAGCGCGGCAGCAGCACCACGGTGGCGCCCAGGAAGGTCGGCGTGTTGATCTGCGCCTGCAGGCCCTGCATGTGGAACATCGGCGAGGCGCCCAGGTACACCGCCTCGGCCGTGTCGCCGCGCCAGGCCGCGGCCGTGAGCGCGCCGGCCATCAGGCTGCGGTGGCTGTGCGTGCAGCCCTTGGGATGGGCCGTCGTGCCCGAGGTGAACGCGATCAGGCACAGGTCTTCCGGCTCCGCGGCCGCCGGCGCGGGGGCCAGGCCCGCGCCGAGTGCCGTGCGCCAGGGAGTCGCGCGCGACGCGGGCGGCAGCGCCCAGGGCGCGGTGAACCAGTCCGGCGCGCTGCGGTCCAGTCCGTCGAGTCCGTCGGCATAGGAGAACACCACGGCATGGTCGACCTGGCCGTCCAGCAGCGGCGCCAGCCGCGGCCACAGCTCCTGGGCCGCGACCAGCACGCGCGCGCCGCTGGCCTGCGCCGCGTGCGCGAACTCCTGGGCCTGGTTCATGGGGTTGACCAGCACGGCGATCGCGTCGGCCCGCAGGATGGCGTGATAGGCGGTGACGAACTGCGGCGAGCTCTGGCCGCTCAGCAGTACCCGGTCGCCGCGGCGCACGCCGCAGCGCTGCTGCAGCCAGCCGGCCAGGCGCTGCGCGTCGTCCCACAGCGTGGCGTAGCGCGTCACATGGCCGTAGGTCACGTAGGCCGGCTTGTCCGGATAGCGGCGCGCCGCGATCTCCAGGTTGGCCACCAGGGTCGTGGCCGGCAGCTGCAGGGTGGAAGGCAGGCCCTTGGGCCAGTGCGGCGGTCGCGGCGAGCGCGGGGAGGTGTCTGTCATACCAGGACGGAGGGAGGGAAAAACCGGAGGCCGGGTGGCGTGCCGCTGTCTTGCGCCGCCGTGGCAATCCACTTAATATAAATGGATCAACCAATGCAAATCAACAGGTGAAACCCTTGACCTCCTTTCCACCCGGCCTGCTGCAAGACAAGGTCGCCTTCGTGGCCGGCGCCTCCAGCGGCATCAACCTGGCCATCGCGCGGCGCTTCGGGCAGGCCGGCGCGAAGCTGGCCATCGTGAGCCGCGATGCGCAGCGCATCGCGGCGGCCGCGCGCCAGCTCGAGGACGAAGGCATCACGGTGCTCGCGCGCGCCGCCGACGTGCGCCAGTACGACGCCGTCGCCGCCGTGCTGGCCGAGGCGGCCACGCGCTTCGGCCCCATCGACACGGTGGTCTCGGGCGCGGCCGGCAACTTCCACGCGGGCGCCAGCAGCCTGTCGGCGAACGCCTTCCGCACGGTCGTGGAGATCGGCCTGATCGGCAACTTCAACGTGCTGCGCGCGAGCTTCGAGCACCTGCGCAAGCCCGGCGCCTCGCTGATCGCGATCACCGCGCCCGGCGGGACGGTGCCCGGCATGTTCCAGGTGCACGCCAATGCCGCCAAGGCCGGCATCAACATGACCATGCGCTGCCTGTACATGGAATGGGGGCCCGCGGGCATCCGCGCCAACGGGCTGTCGCCCGGCCCCATCACGGGCACGCCGGGCATGGCCAAGCTGGCCGGCGATCCCGCGCGCGAGCAGGCCCTCCAGGCGCGGCTGCCGCTGCGCGCGTACGGCAGCCTGGACGACATCACGGACGCGGCGCTGTACCTGGCCAGCGACCTGTCGCGCTACGTGACCGGCACCGTGCTCGACTGCGACGGCGGCATGCAGCTGGGCGACGCCTCGGGCGATGCGCTGGCGCCCGCGCGCGCGGCCTGATTCCCCGAACCCCGAGGACCTGCATGAAGGAAGCTTTCATCTACGACACGCTGCGCACCCCGCGCGGCCGGGGCCGCCCCGACGGCGCCCTGCACGAAGTCCATCCGGTCGAGCTGCTGGCCGGCCTCATGACCGCCCTGCAGCGGCGCACGGACCTGGACACCGCACAGATCGAGGACGCACTGATCGGCTGCGTGATGCCCTATGGCGAACAGGGCGGCTGCATCGCCAAGACCGCCGCGCTGCGCGCCGGCTGGGACTGGCGGGTACCCGGCGTGCAGCTGGACCGCTACTGCGGCTCGGGCCTGGAGGCCGTCAACATCGCGGCGCAGAAGGTGCGTTCGGGCTGGGAGGAACTGGTCGTGGCCGGCGGCGTGGAGTCCATGTCGCGCACCGCCATGGGCGGCGCGCCGGGGCCGCGCGACACCCTGCCCTCGCTGGTGTTCCAGCAGAGGCCCCTGCCCACGGGCGTGGCGGCCGACCTGCTGGCCAGCCTGGACGGCCACAGCCGCGAGGACGTGGACCGCTATGCGCTGGGCTCGCAGCAGCGCGCGGCCCAGGCCCGCGCGGGCGGGCACTTCGCGCGTTCGCTGGTGCCGGTGCTGGACCGCAACGGCCTGACCATCCTGGCCGAGGACGAGGCGATCCGCACCGACAGCACGCTGGACAGGCTGGGCCAGCTCAAGCCCTCGTTTGAGGCCATGGGCGAGCAAGGCGGCTTCGATGCGCTGGCCCTCATGCAGTACCCGCAGCTCGAACGCATCGCCCACGTGCACACCGGCGGCAACTCCTCGGGCATCGTCGACGGCGCCTCGCTGGTCCTGGTCGGCTCCGAGGCCAAGGGCCGCGCGCTGGGCCTCAGGC
>DATKFT010000260.1:0-6277 GCA_035544335.1 Pseudorhodoferax sp. | reverse complement strand
ACGGCGATGACCTCGGTGACCACGCCCTTTTCCTTGAGCCGTACCGCTTCCTCGACCGCGATCTCGTCGAACGGGTTCATGCTCATCTTGACGTCGGCGATGGCTACACCGCTGCCGTCGGACTTCACGCGCACCTTCACGTTGTAGTCGACCACGCGTTTGACGGAGACCAGTGCTTTCACTTCGAGTTCTCCATCGTCAGTTCGCTGCCGATCCGGCTTGCAGCCCCAGGCCCTGCTGCTGCAGGCCGGCGATGGCGTCGGGGCCGAAGCCCCAGTCGCGCAGGGCGGCAGCACCGTGCTCGCCACGCGCCGGGGAACTGCGCGGCAGCGCCGAAGGCGTGGCTGAAAAGCGCGGCGCCGGCCCGGGCTGCAATACGCCACCCACCTCCACAAAGCTTCCTCGCGCCCGGTGCTGGGCATGGCTGGGTGCCTCGGCAAAGCCCAGCACGGGCGCGACGCAGGCATCGCTGCCATCGAACACCTCGCACCATTGGGCGCGCGTGCGGCTCGCAAAGATGCGCTCGAACGCCTCGCGCAGCTGCGGCCATCCGGCACGGTCATGCTGCGCAGGCAGCTCAGCGGTGGCCAGCCCCAGCTTGTCGAGGAGCTCGGCGTAGAAGCGGCCCTCCACGGCGCCGACCGCCATGTAGTGACCATCGGCCGTGCGGTAGCTGTCGTACCAGGGCGCGCCCCCATCGAGCCAGTTGCTGCCGCGCGCCTCTGTCCAGTTGCCCGCGGCGAGCATGCCCCAGAACACCGCGCCGAGCTGGGCGGCGCCTTCGACCATCGCCGCGTCGACCACCTGGCCGGCGCCACCGCGCTGCACATGCAGCAAGGCCGCCAGCACGCCCATGGCCAGCAGCATGCCGCCGCCGCCGTAGTCGCCCACCAGGTTGAGCGGCACCGTCGGCTTGCCGCCGGCCGGCCCGATGCCCGACAGCACGCCCGACAGGGCGATGTAGTTCAGGTCGTGCCCGGCGCGCTCGGCCAAAGGCCCGGTCTGGCCCCAACCTGTCATGCGGCCGTAGACCAGCTTGGGGTTGCGCGCCAGCGCCACGTCAGGTCCCAGGCCCAGGCGCTCCATCGCACCGGGTCGAAAGCCCTCGACCACCACGTCCGCCCGCTCGACCAGCGCCAAAGCACAGGCCGCCGCAGCAGGCTGCTTGAGGTCCAGTGTCACCGAGCGGCGGCCGCGGCCGGTGATGTCGATGCGCGGCCCGGCGGCCTTGGGCCCCAGATCCGTGTGAGCCACCGGCCGGTCGATGCGGATCACGTCGGCGCCCATGTCGGCGAGCAGCATGGTGCCGAAGGGCCCGGGGCCGATGGCCTCGAACTCCAGGACACGAATGCCTGATAGAACACCCATGGAAAGTCTCCCGTTGCGTTGCTGCGCGCAGTAGAGCAGCACGGCGCGCGCGCCAACCCACCCCCTTCGGGTAGTACCCGCCGCGGGCCCGTGCTGCTGCACAATCCCGGCGCCGCCCCGCCGACGGCGCCGCACACCGACATGCCATCGCGCAAGCCCTCTACCACTACGCAGCCGGTCCCGCCGCAAGCGGCGTCGCGCACGCGCGCGGCAGGGTCCGCGACGACCGCCAGCACGTGGGCCACCCCGCGTTCGGGCGGAGGCATCGTGTCCCGCGAGCGGCTTCTGGCGCGCCTGCTCGAAGCGCGGCACCTGCGCTGCGTCGTCGTCACCGGTCCGGCCGGCACCGGCAAGTCGACGCTGCTCGCCGCCGCGTGCCAGGCGCTGGTGCCGCTCGGCGTCGGCATCGCCTGGATGACGCCCTGCGCACAGGACGACGAGCCCGCACGCTTCCTCCAAGGCCTGCTCGCCAGCGTGGCACAGGTCGATGCGGCGCCGGTGCGCGAAGCCGCCACCCAGCTTGGTGCCGGAATACCGATGGGAACCGACCCCGACGCGATCGAGCGGCTGGTCATCGCGCTGGTGCGCGGCGTTGCGGCACACCAGCGCGACCTGACGCTGGTCATCGACGACCTGCACCTGCTGCGCCATTCAGCGGTCCTGGACGCGCTGCAGTTCTTGCTGGACTACGCCCCGCCCAACCTGCACCTGGTGCTGGCCTCGCGCGCCAGCGTGCGGCTGTCGCTCGACCGGCTTCGCAGCGAGGGGCAGACCCTGGAGATCGACCAGCGCGACCTGCTGTTCACAGCGGCAGAGAGCGCCCAGTTCCTGGCGTCGCACAGCAGCGGCCTCGATCCCCGAGCAGCCCGCAGCCTGCATGAACGCACCGAGGGATGGGTGGCCGGCCTGCGCCTGCTCGCGCTCGATTGGCAAAGCAAGCATGCGGAGCCTGGCCGTCCTGAGGCGGGCCAGCCCTTCGCAGGCCTGCCGGCCCGTGACGCGCTCGCGCTGATTCGGTATTTCGAGCAGGCCGTCTATGCCCAGCTTTCACCCGCCGAGCTGGACAGCCTCGTGCGTGCGGCGTCGTGCCAGCGCGTCTGTGCGTCGCTCTGCGCAGCGCTCGTTGGCACGGCCGATGCGGTGACCGCTGCGGCCTCGCTGCTGCTACGGCTCGACAGCGAAGGTCTCTTCGTCGTCCGCACCGACCACCAGCCCGCCGAGATCTGGTACCGCCTGCACCCGCTGCTGCGCGATGCACTGCTGACCCGCTTCAGCGCCCTGGCCGCTCCCGTCCGGCAGACCGTGCACACGCGCGCCTTCGCCTGGTTTCGTGATCACGGCCTGCTGCCGGAAGCAGTGCACCATGCGGTGCAGTCGGGGGCGCCGGCGCAGGCGGCTGCGCTGGTCGAGCAGTGCGCGCCCGCGCTGCTCGTGCGCGGCGAACGACGGGCATTGGCGGCGCTGCTGCGCCAGATCCCGCTCGCGCAGGTGCGCGACAGTGTCGGCCTGCAGCTGTGGTTGGTCCGCACGCAGTTCTTCGAGCGCGACTTCGTTGCATCTGCGCAGACGCTGGAAGCACTGGCACGCACCTTGCCAGCGGACGCCACCGCGCACCGTTTCCATGTCGCTGTGCTGCGCACGGCACTGTGCGTCCAGCGCGACGACAGCGGCGCAGCCCTGGCCATGCAGCCTCAACTGCTGCAGGTGCCAGGCGACGCCGACCCGCTGGCCGTCGGCGCGCGCCACAACCTGCTGTCCTGGTTGCACCTGCAGCAGGGCCAGTACGCGCAGGCGCGCCGCGTGCAGCTTGACGCGACGCCGCTGATGGTCGACGGCGCGGCCCTCGTGTCCACCCCGTCCGGTAGCCTGCAAGGTCGCTGCCTCGTCGGCCTCAGCTACGCGATGGAGGGCCAGATGACCCAGGCCGAGCGCGCGCTGCGCGGCGTGGTGGCCGATGCCGAGCAGGCCGGCAAGGCCTGCGTCGATGCACGCTACCTCGCGTTGAGCCTGCTCGCCGACGTGCTCTACGAACTCGGTGATGCCCAGCAGGCGCGAGCCCTGCTGGAGGACAAGACCGATTTGCTCGAACGCTTGGCGATCCCTGACGCGGTGTTGCGCGTGTACCGCGTGCTCGCCGCCGCCCACTGGCAGGCCGGTGACCCGCCCGGCGCCTTCGCCGATCTGCAGCGGCTGGAAGCCTATGCCACGCGCCACCAGCTGGACCGGCTGCTGGCCCACCGGCTGGCCGACGAAGTCGAGTACCGGCTCATGTTGCGCGACGTGCCTGCAGCCCAGGCAGCGCTGTCCCGGCTCGCGCCGATCGAGGCCCGGCACACCGGCCGCCCGGCCGGGGGCGCGATGGCGGAGATCGGCGAAGTAGCGCGGCGCGCGCGCATCCGCCTGGCTGTGGCGCTGGGGCATCTGCAGGGCGCTGCGGCCGAGCTCGCCCACCTGGTGGCCGACTGCGAGGCACGCGGCCGGCAGCGCAGCGTGGTGCATCTGCTGGTGCGCAGCGCAGCGGTCGAAGCCCAGCGCGGCCACCACGCAGCAGCCCTGGCGATGCTGCTGGACGCCTTGCAGCGCGGGCGCCGGCTGGGCCTGCTGCGCAGCCTGGTCGACGCCGACCCGATGGCGCGCCAGATGCTGGACGAGCTCACGCAGTCCGGCCCGCTCGACCCCGTGCTGGCCTTCTACGTCGAGCGCTTGATGGCCCTGCGCACGCGGCCCCCTGTGTCGCCCGCTGCGGCCGACGCCGTGGTCCCGCCGCACGAAGCCCAGCTGCCGCACGCACACGGCGCGGCATCGGCGGGCCTGGACAACTTCAGCGCACGCGAGATCGAGATGCTGCGCCTGCTCGCCCAAGCCCTGCCCAACAAGAAGATCGCCCGCGCGCTGGGCCTGTCGCCCGAGACGGTCAAGTGGTACCTCAGCCGCATCTACGGCAAGCTGGGCGTGGCCGGCCGCGACGAGGCGGTGGCGCGCGTGCGCGATCTCGGCTGGGCCACCGAAGGCACGCCGGCCCCGCCAGCGCCTGCGGCCTGACGCTCCCGCCACGCCCCGCCGTGTAGCGGGCGCAAAGCCCTCCGGGCCGCAACGCCGCTCCCACCCCCAGGGTCTACCCGCCCCCCATCGCGAGTGGGGGCCATGCGGTCGCTCGGGCTTACCTTCGTGCCCTGAGACGAAACGACCCCCAACGCTTCCCCGCTCCGCGAGGTCCGCTGCCCCCCGAGGAGGCGCGTCACGCGGTTGCTGGCGGCCGGGCACCACTGACATGAACGACGCCTGAGGAGACAAGCCATGAACGTCACCCGCAATGTCTTCCGAGACGACCACGAGATGTACCGCGAGACGGTGCGCCGCTTCCTGCAACGCGAATGCCTGCCGCGCCAGCAGGCCTGGGACGCGGCCGGCCAGGTCGACCGCGAGACCTGGCTGAAGGCCGGCCGCGAAGGCCTGCTGTGCGCCTCGCTGCCCGAGGAGTACGGCGGCGGCGGCGGCGACTTCGGCCATGCCGCCGTGTTCGCCGAAGAGGCGGCGCGCTCGGGCGTCAGCGGCCCGGCCTTCGGCATGCACTCGGACATCATCGCCCCTTACATCTTCCGCGCCGGCAGCGAGGAGCAAAAGCGTCGATGGCTGCCCGGAACGGCCACCGGCGAGACCATCCTGGCCATCGCCATGACCGAGCCAGGCACCGGCAGCGACCTGAAGGCGGTGCGCACCACCGCCGTGCGCGAAGGCGACGAGTACGTCATCAACGGCAGCAAGACCTTCATCAGCAACGGCCTGATCGCCGACCTGGTCATCGTGGTCTGCAAGACCGATCCGTCCGCTGGCGCCAAGGGCATCAGCCTGATCGCCGTCGAGGCCACGCGCCCGGGCTTTCGGCGCGGCCGCAAGCTGCAGAAGGTCGGCCAATACGCACAGGACACGGCCGAACTCTCCTTCGACAACGTGCGCGTGCCCGTGGGCAACCGCCTGGGCGAGGAAGGCAAGGGCTTCGGCTACCTGATGGGCGAGCTGCCGCAGGAACGCTTCACGATCGCCATCGGCGCCGCGGCGCGGCTGGAGCGGGCACTGCAGGACACGCTGCACTACGTCAAGGACCGCCGCGCCTTCGACCAGACCGTGTGGGACTTCCAGAACACCAAGTTCAAGCTGGCCGACGTGAAGGCGCAAGCCGTGGCCGTCCGCACCATGGTCGACCACTACATCGGCGAGCACATGCGGCGTCGCCTCACGCTGGAAGAGGCGGCCATCGCCAAGCTCTTCGCCACCGAAACGCTGGGCAAGGCGCTCGACGACATGGTGCAGCTGCATGGCGGCTACGGCTACATGCTCGAGTACCCCATCGCCCGGGACTTCGTCGACTCGCGCGTCACGCGCATCTACGGCGGCACCAGCGAAGTGATGCGCGAGCTGATCGCCCGCAAGCTCTGATTCACACCACCCCAAGGAACCGCATGACATACAAGGTTTTCGTCGCCGGCGTCGGCATGGTCCAGTTCAAAAAGCCCGGCACCAGCGAGCCCTACGACGTGATGGGCGAGCAGGCCATCCGCCTGGCGCTGGACGATGCCGGCCTGGACTTCAGCGACTTGCAACAGGCCTATGCCGGCTACGTCTATGGCGACTCGACCTGCGGCCAGAAGGCCGTGTACCGGGTGGGCATGACCGGCATCCCGGTGCTCAACGTCAACAACAACTGCGCAACCGGCTCGTCGGCGCTGTATCTCGCGCGCCAGGCCGTGCGCAGCGGAGCGGCCGACTGCGTGCTGGCCGTCGGCTTCGAGCAGATGAACCCGGGCGCACTCAAGTCACGCTGGGACGACCGCGCCCCGGCACTCGAGCGCGCCGCAAAGCTGGTCGACGAACTGGTCGGACGCAGCGACCTCCCCCCGGCCATCCGGCA
>DATKFT010000259.1:0-4054 GCA_035544335.1 Pseudorhodoferax sp. | reverse complement strand
GGCGAACTCGGCTACGGCAAGGGCCTGTCGGGCCGGCCCTTCCCGGTGTTCAAGAACTTCTATTCGGGTGGTCTCGGGTCGGTGCGCGGCTTCGAGCAGGGCACGCTGGGCCCGCGCGACGTGACGGGCTCGGTCATCGGTGGCAGCAAGAAGATCACGCTGAATGCCGAGGTGCTGACGCCATTCCCAGGTGCCGGCAACGACCGCACGCTGCGCATGTTCGGTTTCGTCGACGTCGGCAACGTCTACGGCGAGAATGACAAGTTCGAGCTCAGCGAGATGCGTGCGTCGGTCGGCGTGGGGGTCAGCTGGATTTCCCCTGTCGGGCCGCTGCGCTTGGCGATCGCCAACCCCGTGCGCAAGTTTGCGGGCGATAGAATCCAGAAACTGCAATTCCAGATAGGTACGTCGTTTTGATGAAGACATTTTTGCGTCCGCTCGGAGCTTCCCTGGTGCTGGGGTTGGCTGCCTTGGTGGCCCATGCACAGGCTGAAGAGTTCCGCATCGGATTCGTCAACATCGACCGCCTGCTGCGCGAAGCCAACCCTGCCAAGGTCGGACAGAGCAAGCTCGAGGCCGAATTCTCCAAGCGCGAAAAGGATCTGATGGACGCGGGCAATGTGCTCAAGGCGGCCTCGGAGAAGTTCGAACGCGAGGCGCCGACGCTGGCGGAAACGCAGCGCAACACGCGCCAGCGCCAGCTCGTGGACCAGGACAGGGATTTTCAGCGCAAGCGCCGTGAATTCCAGGAGGACCTGAATCTGCGCAAGAACGAAGAGCTGCAACAGGTCATCGACAAGGCCAACCGCATCATCAAGCAGGTTGCCGAGACCGAGAAGTACGACGCCATCCTGCAAGAGGCTGCGTACATCAATCCCAAGCACGACATCACCGACAAAGTCATCAAGGCTTTGAACGCGGCCACCCCCGTCAAGTGAACGGGGAGCCGATCTGACGTGGCGCTGGCTCTCGGTGGCATCGTCGATGCATTGGGCGGAGAGCTGCATGGCGACCGCTCCGTGCAGATCGAAGGGCTTGCGCCGCTGGCTTCGGCCGGCGCTGCGCAGATCACCTTTCTGAGCAACGCCAAGCTGGCTGCGCAATTGGCGCCCAGCCAGGCGGCTTGCGTGATCGTCGGTCCGGCACTGCGCGAGCAGGCGCTGGCACGCGGTGCCTGCATCGTCGCCGACGATCCCTATCTGTACTATGCGCGGCTCACGCAGCTGTGGAAGCGCAGCCACTCGCCTGCGCGTGCCGGGGGCGTGCACCCGAGCGCCTTCGTCGACCCCGAGGCCGTCGTGCATCCGAGCGCCTGGATCGGCCCGCTGTGCGTGGTCGAGCGCGGCGCGCAGATCGGCGCGGGCACGGTGTTGACCTCGCGTGTGACCGTGGGCGAGCGCTGCCGCCTGGGTGAACGCTGCACGGTGCAGCCAGGTGCCGTGATCGGCGCCGACGGCTTCGGCTTCGCGCCGAACGCGGGCCGTTGGGAAAAGATCGAGCAACTGGGCGCGGTGCGCATCGGCAACGACGTGGACATCGGCGCGAACACCTGCATCGACCGGGGGGCGCTGGGCGACACCGTCATTGAAGACGGCGTCAAGCTCGACAACCTGATCCAGATCGCGCACAACGTGCGCATCGGCAAGCATTCGGCCATCGCTGGCAGCGCCGCGATTGCCGGCAGCACCACGGTCGGCGAGCACTGCACCATCGGCGGTGCGGCCAAAATCACCGGCCACGCCACCATCGTCGACCATGTGCACATCGGTGGTGGTGCTTCCGTCACGGGCAGCATCCGCAAGGCGGGTGCCTACGGCGGCGTGTATCCGTTGGACGAGTTCGGCAAATGGGAGAAGTCCGCCGCCACGCTGCGCCAGCTGCCCAGCCTGCGCGAGCGGTTGCGTGCGCTCGAGCGCCAGCAGGCCGCGCGCGATGCGCACGATGAATAGAACAGACGACGACAAGATGGACATCCACCAAATCCTCAAGAAACTGCCGCACCGCTATCCGATCCTGCTGGTCGATCGTGTGCTGTCCATCGAAAAGGACGTGCGCATCAAGGCGCTCAAGAACGTTTCGATCAACGAGCCCTATTTCGTCGGCCATTTTCCGAATCGGCCCGTGATGCCGGGCGTGCTGATGCTCGAGGCCATGGCCCAGGCTGCGGCCCTGCTGTCGTTCGCGAGCAGCGGGCAGGACCTGGACGACAACACGGTCTACTACTTCGCAGGCATCGACGCGGCGCGCTTCAAGCGCCCGGTGGAACCGGGCGACCAGCTGATCCTCGATGTGGAGCTGCTGCGCCAGAAGGCCGGCATCTACAAGTTCAAGGGCACGGCCAGCGTGGGCGAGGCTGTGGCCTGCGAAGCCGAGCTCATGTGCACGATGCGCAAGGTGGCCTGAGCGCCATCGTCGGTCCATGGCCCATGTCCATCCCAGCGCCATCGTCGATCCGGCCGCCGAGCTCGACGGCTCGGTCCGCGTCGGTGCGTTCAGCCTGATCGGTCCCCATGTGCGCATCGGCGCCGGCACCGAGGTCGGCCCGCACTGCGTGATCGAGGGGCACACCACCATCGGCCGCGACAACCGGATCTTCCAGTTCGCCTCGCTGGGCGCCGTGCCGCAGGACAAGAAGTACGCGGGGGAGCCGACCGAGCTCGTCATCGGCGACCGCAACGTGGTGCGCGAGTTCTGCACCTTCAACCTGGGGACGGTGCAGGATGCGGGCGTCACGCGCATCGGCAGCGACAACTGGATCATGGCCTACGTGCACATCGCGCACGATTGCCAGGTCGGCAGCCAGGTCACGATGGCCAACAACACCACGCTGGCTGGCCATGTGCAGATTGGCGACTGGGTCACCGTGGGCGGCTTGACCGGCGTGCTGCAGCGCATGCGCATCGGCGACCATGCGATGGTCGGCTTCGCGAGCCACATCAACAAGGACGTGCCGCCCTTCCTCGTGGTCGACGGCAACCCCCTGCAGGTGCGCGGCGTCAACCTGGTGGGCTTGCGCAGGCGCGATTTCTCGGCCGAGCGGCTGGGCGCCGTGCGCGAGATGCACAAGCTGCTCTACCGCCAGGGCAAGACCCTGGAAGAGGCGATCACAGGGATCGAGGCCCTGGCGACTGCGCATCCCGAAGCGGCGGGCGACGTGGCCGGCATGCTGGGCTTTCTGCGCAGCGCGGCCTACGGCATCGCGCGCTGAGCCATGGCGCAGGCGGCAGCGCGGCGCTGCGCGATGGTGGCCGGGGAGGCCTCGGGCGACCTGCTGGCCAGCCTGCTGCTCGAGGGTCTGCACGCCCGCTGGCCGGCGCTGCAGGCCGTCGGCATCGGCGGCCACCAGATGCAGGCGCATGGCTTCGAGGCCTGGTGGCCCAGCGATGCGTTGGCCGTGCGTGGCTATCTGGAGGTGCTGCCGCATCTGCGTCGGCTGCTGGCGATCCGGCGCGAACTGGGCGACCGGCTGCTGCGTGAGCGGCCCGACGTCTTCATCGGCATCGATGCGCCAGATTTCAATTTCGGCCTGGAGGCGCGGCTGCGCGATGCTGGCATTCCGACCGTGCACTTCGTGAGTCCCTCGTTCTGGGCCTGGCGTGCCAAGAAGGTCGAGACGCTCAAGCGCAGCGCAGACCATGTGCTGTGCATCTTCCCGTTCGAGCCCGCGCTGCTGGCCACGCATGGTGTGCCCGCCACCTACGTGGGCCATCCACTGGCCAGCGTGATTCCGCTGGCGCCGGACCGCCGGCAGGCGCGCCGGCAACTGAGCCTGGCGGACGACGCCTGCGTGGTCGCGGTGCTGCCGGGCAGCCGTGGTTCGGAGGTCCAGCAGATGGGTGCGCGGTTTTTTGCCGCCGCGCGCGTGTTGCTGCGCAGCCGGCCGGCCTTGCAGTTCGTGGTGCCGGCCGTGCCGGCACAGGAGGCCGAGATCCGCCGCCTGGCGGAAGCCGCCGGGCTCGGAGCGCGGCTGACGGTGGTGCGCGGCCAGTCGCACACGGTGCTGGCGGCCTGCGATGCCACACTCGTGGCCAGCGGCACGGCCACGCTGGAGGCG
>DATKFT010000258.1:0-4848 GCA_035544335.1 Pseudorhodoferax sp. | reverse complement strand
GCCAACATCGAAGACCCTGCCGGTTTCAACCGTGCGCTGCGGTCGTTCTGGGACGCCTGCTGAAGGCATGAATTCTTGACAAGGAGACAAGCATGAACACCCATGAGATCCAATTCCATGGAAAGAGGACCTGGGAGGCGGGCAACCTGAGCCGCGTTCCCTACTGGGTCTACACCGACGAGGCCATCTACCGCAAGGAGCTCGAGCGCTTCTTCTACAGCGGCCACTGGCTCTACGTGGCGCTGGAGGCCGAACTGCCCGCGTTCGGCGACTTCAAGCAGGCCATGATCGGCGAACGCTCGGTGATCGTGATCCGCACCGAGGACGGCTCGGTCAACGTGCTGGAGAACGTCTGCGCGCACAAGGGTGCGGCCTTCTGCCGCGAGCAGTCGGGCAACAGGAAGGAGCTGACCTGCCCCTACCACCAGTGGAACTACGACCTGCAGGGCCAGCTCACGGGCGTGCCGTTCCGGCGTGGCCTCAAGCAGGACGGCCAGGTCAATGGCGGCATGCCGGCCGACTTCAACCCGGCCGACCACGGCCTGCGCCGGCTGCAGGTGGCGGTGCGCCACGGCGTCGTCTTCGCCTCGTTCGATCCCGAGGTGCCGCCCTTGGAGGAGTATCTGGGCGCGGACATCCTGGCCTACTACGACCGCGTCTTCAACGGCCGCAAGCTCAAGGTCCACGGCTATTCGCGCCAGCGCATCCCGTCCAACTGGAAGCTGGTGCAGGAGAACCTGAAGGACCCCTACCACGCGGGGCTGCTGCACACCTGGTTCATCACCTTCGGGCTGTACCGCGGCGACCAGAAGTCGCGCACCGTGCTGGACGCGCACGGCCGCCATGGCGTCATGGAGTCGCGGCGCAACCTCAACGCCGCCAACGAGGACCTCAAGAAGGTCGGCAGCTTCAAGGAGGGCATGAAGCTGCACGACGAGCGCATCCTGGACATCGTCAAGGAGGACTGGTGGGGCGAGCCGACCACATCCATCGTCACGGTGTTTCCCAACCTCGTGATCCAGCAGCAGAGCAACAGCGTGACCACGCGCAGCGTCGTGCCGCGCGGACCGCATGCCTTCGACTTCACGTTCACGCATTTCGGCTTCGAGGACGACGCACCCGAGATGACACGGCGCCGGCTGCGCCAGGCCAACCTGTTCGGCCCCGCGGGCTATGTCTGGGCCGACGACGGCGAGGTGCTGGAGTTCTGCCAGCAGGGCTACCGGCAGGCCCCCGGGCGCCGGACCATCACCGAACAGAACGGCAAGGACTTCGGCCCCAGCGACCACACCATCACCGAGGGCCTGATCCGCAGCATGTATTCCTACTGGCGCAAGGTCATGGAGATCTGAGAGATGACGAGCTTTGAACACTACCTGGAGCTGCAGCAGCTCTACGCCGACTACGCCGCCGCGCTGGACGAGGCGCTGTACGAACGCTGGCCCGACTTCTTCGTGGAGGACGGCACCTACCGCCTGCAGTCCAAGGAGAACGTCTCGCTGGGCCATCCGCTCGCCACGATCTGGTGCGAGAGCCGCGGCATGATGCAGGACCGGGTCTATGCGGTGCGCGAGACGCTCTACCACGAGGCCTACTTCCAGCGCCACGTCGTGTCCGCCCCGCGCATCGTGGGCCAGCAGGACGGCGTCCTGCAGTCGGAGGCGAGCTATGTCGTGCTGCGCACCAAGCGCGGCCAGTTCCCCGAGATCCTGAGCGTGGGCAAGTACGTCGACAGCACGCGCAAGGTGGACGGCAAGCGCCTGTTCGTCACGCGCCAGTGCATCTTCGACAACGAGTTGATCCCCAACTCCATCATCTATCCGATCTGAGACGACCATGGACCGTTCTCCCGAGACTTCCCCGACGCCAGCGCCCGCCATCGGCTTCATCGGCCTGGGGCGCATGGGCGCGCCCATCGCGCTGCGGCTGCACCAGGCCTTCGGCGGCCTCGCCACCATCGCGCGGCACCGCGCGCAGGCCCGGGACCCGGGCTACACGGTGCTGCCGGATGCGGCCGCGCTCGCGGCCGCCAGCGAGCTGGTGTTCACCTGCCTGCCTGCGCCGGCCGCGAGCCGCGCGGTCTACCTGGGGCCGGACGGCCTGGTCGCGCACGCCAGGCCCGGTGCGCTGCTCGTCGAACTCAGCACCATCGAGCCGCAGACCGCGCAGCAGATCGGCGCGGCCTGCGCGGCCCGCGGCCTGGGCTTCCTGGACGCGCCGGTCAGCGGCGGGCCCGGCGGGGCGCGGGCCGGCACGCTGTCGGTCATGGCCGGCGGCGCCGAGGCGGACTACGCGCGCGCGCTGCCCCTGTTCGAGCGCTTTGCGAAGAAATGCTTCCACCTGGGGGCAGTGGGCATGGGCACCACGGCCAAGCTGTGCAACCAGATGATCGTGTCGGTCACGAACGCGCTGGTGGCCGAGTCCATGGTGATGGCCCGCAAGGCGGGACTGGACACCGAACGCCTGTACGAGGTGCTGCGCGCGAGCTCTGCGCACAGCAACACGCTGGACCGCGCCGTGCCCAACTTCATCCTGCCGCGCCAGTTCGACGCCGCATTCGCGCTCGACGGCATCTACAAGGACCTGGAGTGCGTGACCCAGACCGGCAAGCAGCTCGGTGTGCGCCTGCTGCTCGCGGCCACGGCGCAGCAGCTCTACGAGGAAGCCCGCGCCGCGGGCCACGGCGACAAGGATGCCGCCGGCGTGTACCTGAGCATCGAGCGCGCGGCCGGGCTGCCCGCGGGAGGCTGACACCATGCACGAACCTGATGTCTGGACCTTCGCCTGCCGGGTCGACGAACTGCTGCCCGGCGACGTGCTCGGCCTGGATGTGGACGGCACCGACGTGGCGCTGTACGCGCAGGACGGCGAGCTCTTCGCCTCGGCCAACATCTGCACCCATGGCCATGCCCGCTTGTCGGACGGCTACTTCGACGGCACGCAGATCGAGTGCCCGCTGCACCAGGGCCGCTTCGACGTGCGCACCGGCAAGGCCTTGTGTGCGCCGCTGAGCCAGGACCTGCGGACCTTCCCGGTGCGCGCCGAGGACGGCAAGGTCTTCATCGCACTGCAGCCCGTGCCCGCGGCCTGCGGTGGCGGGCCGGCGCGATGAGCGCTGCCGCCGATGCCGCCACGGCGGCCGAACCCGCCGGGCCACAGCGCGCACCGCGCGCAGTGCCGCTGCAGCTGCAGGTGCTGCCCCGGGGCGCGACGCTGGACTTTCAGCCCGGCGAGAACCTGCTGGCACTGCTGCTGCGCGAGGGCATCCCGATCTCCTACAGCTGCATGGCGGGGCGCTGCGGCACCTGCCGCTGCCGCCTGGCCGTGCCGGGGCAGGCCGGGGAAGCAGGGGAAGAGGGCGGGGACGGCACGCCGCGCAGCGTGCTCGCCTGCCAGACCCGGCTGACCGCGGGCGGCCGCGTGGAGATCGAGGAGCCCGACGAGATCACGGTCCATCCCGCGCGCAGCGTGCGGGCCCGTGTCGTGGCGCTGGAGGCGCCCACGCACGACGTGCGCATCGTGCGGCTGGAGCCCAGCAAACCGCTCTCGTTCTCGCCGGGCCAGTACGCCAGCGTGCAGTTCGCGGACGCGCCGGCCCGGCCGTTCTCCATGGCCAGCCTGCCCGGAGCGGCCTGGCTCGAGTTCCACATCCGCCTCGTTCCGGGCGGGCAGGCCAGCGGCGTCGTGGCCAAGCAGCTGCGGCTCGGCGACGCGGTGCGCGTGAGCGGCCCGCTGGGCAGCGCCTACCTGCGCACGGCGCACACGGGGCCGGTGCTGTGCGTGGCGGGCGGGACCGGGCTTGCGCCCGTGCTGTCCATCCTGGGCGCCTTGCGCGCACGGGGCAGCGCGGCGCCCGTGCACCTGTACTTCGGCGTGCGCTCGGCGCAGGACGTCTATGGCCTGGAGGCCTTGCGCCAGCTCGCCAGCGGCTGGCCCGCACTGCAGACCCGGGTGGTGGTCGCCCAGGGGCCGGCGCCCGCGCCGCACCGCACAGGCCTGCTGCCCGATCTGCTGGCTGCAGAACTCGGCGATGGCACCGGCTGCACCGGCTGGCGCGCCTATGTCTGCGGCGCGCCGGGCATGGTGGACGCGGTGACGGCCGTGCTGCGGGCCAAGGGCATCGCAGAGCGCCATGTGCATGCGGATGCGTTCGTCAGCGCGGCGCCGGCCGAAGGGGCTTGAGGCCCTGCCGCCAGCGCCGCGCATGTGCCGGGAAGCAGCCAGGGAAAGAACAAACCACCTCAAAACGGAGATCCACAGAAATTTCATGCCGGGGGAGGACCTGTTTTCCATGTTTTCGGCAGCACCTTTTGCGCGCTTTTGACTACAGTGCTTGCACCATGAACGCTCCCATCCCCCCCCACCAGCTGGCAGCCCTGCTGCAGACCGACGCTCCGCAGACGACCGACGAGGACCCGGGTGAAACCGCCGAGTGGCGGGACGCCTTCGCCACGCTGCTGGCCAGCGGGGGACCGCAGCGCGCGCGCTTCATGCTCGATGCGCTGGCGCGCCAGGCGCGTGAGGCGCGCATCGGCTGGAAGCCGCAGCTGGCCACGCCCTACGCCAACACCATCGCGGTGCAGGAGCAGCCCCAGTTCCCGGGCGACCTGGCGATCGAGGAGCGGCTGGCCTCGCTGATGCGCTGGAACGCGCTGGCCATGGTGGTGCGCGCCAACCAGGCCTATGGCGAGCTGGGCGGGCACATCGCGAGCTACGCGAGCGCGGCCGACCTGTTCGAGTCCGGCTTCAACCACTTCTTTCGCGCGCGCGAAGGCCTGGCCGCGGGCCAGCACCGCGGCGACCTCGTGTTCTTCCAGCCGCACAGCGCGCCGGGCGTCTATGCACGCG
>DATKFT010000257.1:0-3793 GCA_035544335.1 Pseudorhodoferax sp. | reverse complement strand
CGCCGTCGAAGTTGCCGATGGTCAGCGCGCACGCCGGTGCGATGCCCCGGTAGTGGAAGCCGCGGAAGATCTTCATGGTGTCGTTATCTTTTCCATAGCGCCAAAGGCGTGCCCCGGCTGCGTCCGTCACATGCGGGCCAGGCGAAGCCTGTATATTGTGACGCGGCGCACCATGCCAAGTGGTGCACCACAGCCTGGATGTTTTCGATTCGCGTGTCCGTGCGCTTGCGCGCTTGCTGGAGGCGTCATTTGAAGGTCTTGAAGTTGTCGGGGCAGGGTCTGCCCCAATCCTGGATCTCGCTGGAACAGGCGGTGCTGCACTATGCCGCCGACGAAGTGCGCTGGGAGTCCGGGGCCGAGGTGGCCGTGTTCCACGGCGGCCACAACGCGGTCACGGGCCTGCAATCGAAGATCGCCGTCAGCAGCATCATCGGCACCAAGGGCGTGCCGGGCGTGAACCCGTTCCGCATGCGGCCCAGCCTGACCAACAGCAAGCTGTTTGCGCGCGACCGCAACGTCTGCGCCTACTGCGGCCAGCGCCTGCAGGAGGAGGGGCTCACGCGCGAGCACATCGTGCCGCTCGCGCAGCGCGGCAGCGACCACTGGATGAACGTGGTCACGGCCTGCCGCAGCTGCAACCACCGCAAGAGCAACCGCACGCCCGAGCAGGCCAACATGCCGCTGCTGTACGCGCCCTATGTGCCCAGCCTGTGGGAGGACTTCATCCTGCGCAACCGCCGCATCCTGGCGGACCAGATGGAGTTCCTGATGGCGCATGTGCCGCGTTCGTCGCGGCTGCTCATTTGAAATGAGGCTCTGCGAAGGCCGGCCCGCCGACCGGCTGCTGGCTGGACGCTAGCTGAACGCTAGCGGGTGTGTTCCGCGTCTGAAGACCACAGGCGCGCGGCGCGCGCCACGGTATCGTTCTGCGCTTCGCCGCAGACCGGCGGCGGCAGCAGCAGCTCGGCGCAGCCTGCTTGCTGGGTGTGGCGCAAGGCCTGCACGACCAGGCTGCAGGCCCGGGCCACGGCCTGCGGCAGCGGCATGCCCTGGAGCCAATGCCCGGTCAGCGCGGCGCAGAACAGATCGCCCGTGCCCTTGGGCGCGATGGCGATGCGTGGATGCCGGACAAGCGTGACCTGTGTGCGGCTGACCAGGACCACCAGGATCTCATCAGGCGCCCAGCTGGCGGGCGCGGCGCTGGTCACGGCGACCCATTGGGTGCGTCCCGTCAGCAGCGTGCGCGCCGCGGCGACCACGCCATCGACCTCGTCCACGGCCAGGCCGGTCAGCTGTGCAAGCTCGAAGCCGTTGGGCGTCAGCCCATCGGCCAATGGCAGCAGACCGCTGCGGTAGGCCTCGCGCAGGCCGGGCGCGACATAGAGCCCGTGGTCGTGGTCGCCCAGCACGGGGTCGACCACGACGCGCAGGGTGCTGCGGGTGTCCAACAGCTGCTGCATCCAGCGCGCGAGCACGTCGGCCTGCTGCGCACTGCCCAGGTAGCCGACCAGGATGGCGCGCAAGGCGTGCAGCGCTCCGCGCGCGTCCAGGTCGCGCAGGTAGCCGTCGAACCAGGCCAGCGGCAGCGCGCCGCCGTGCACCGTGGGGTAATGCGGCGTGTTGCTGAGCAGCACGGTGGGCACGGCGGCCACCGACAGGCCCAGCGCCTGCAGGGTCGGCAGCGCGACGTTGTGGCCCACCCGGCCGTAGACCACCTGCGACTGCACCGAGACCAGGTCCAGCGCGAGCGGCTGCAGGGCCGCGGTGCAGGCCGCTGCGCTCATGGCACGGCCTGTGGCGAGGTGGCGGTGAGCCCGTCCAACCAGGCGCCGAACACGGCCTGCGCGGCCTGCGGCAGCGCAGCGCGCAGGGCTGCTGCCTGGGCGCGCAGCAAGCGCGGATCGATGCCGGACTGCGCCAGCTCGCAGGCATGGCCGAGCAGCCAGCGTTCGATGCGTTCGGGATCGGCCTCCAGGTGGCATTGCAGCGCCAGCACCTGCGGGCCCAGGCTGAAGGCCTGGTGGGCGCACAGGTCCGTGCCGGCCAGCAGGCTGGCCCCGGCGGGGATCTCGAAGCGGTCGCCGTGCCAGTGCAGCACGGGCACCTGGCCCAGCGCCGCCAGCGCAGAGGCTTCGCCCTGCGCGGTCAGCGCGAGCGGCCCGAAACCGATTTCCTTGGCTCCCATGCTGGCGACATCGGCGCCGAGCGCACGCGCGATCAGCTGCGCGCCCAGACAGATGCCCAGCAGCGGGCGCCGGCTGTGCAGCCGCGCGCGCACCACGGCCAGTTCATCGGCCAGGAAGGGGTAGCGCGCGTCGTCGAAGGCGCCGATGGGGCCGCCCAGCACCACGAGCAGGTCGGCCGCGGCCATGTCGGCCATACCGGCGCCGTGCAGCGCGTCGGTGCCCGCGTCCAGGTAGCGCAGTGCGTAGCCGCGTGCGGCGAGCAGCGGCGCGAGCGTACCCAGGTCTTCGAAGTCCAGGTGGCGGATGGCGATGGCGGTTTTCATGGGCGCTGGGGCTCCGTGCTGGGTTCGCCGGGCCAGTAGTGGCTGTCCGGCAGGGGCCGTGCCCCGAAGATGGCCTGGCCGACGCGCACCACGGTGGCGCCTTCCTCGATGGCGATCTCGAAATCGCCCGACATGCCCATCGACAGCCCGTCCAGCGCGATGCCGGCCGGCGCGCTCTGGCGCAAGCGCTCGCGCAGGCTGCGCAACAGCACGAAGCAGCGGCGCACCCGTTCGGCTTCGCTGGAGAACAGCGCCAGCGTCATCAGCCCGCGCACGCGCAGCGCCGAGAACGCGGGCAGGGCCTGGACGAAGGCCGGCACGTCCTCGGGCGCCAGGCCGTACTTGCTGGCCTCGCCCGAGGTGTTGACCTGCACGAACACGTCCAGCGCGCGCCCCTCGGCCTGCAGGCGGCGGTCCAGGGCCTCGGCCAGGCGCAGGCTGTCCAGCGCCTGGAACTCGGTGGCGAAGCGCGCCACGAGCTTGGCCTTGTTGGTCTGCAGGTGGCCGATGACCGACCATTGCAGGTTGGGCAGGTCCTGCATGGCTTCCCACTTGTGGTGGGCCTCCTGCACCTTGTTCTCGCCCAGCATGCGGCAGCCTGCCGCATGGGCCAGGCGCAGGCTGGCCTCGGGCTTGGTCTTGCTGACGGGCAGCAGACGCACCTGGGCCGGATCGCGGCCCGCGCGCAGGCAGGCGGCCGCGATGCGCGCGTGCACGGCTGCGAGGTTGTGCCGGAAGTCCTCGACCGTCGTGGCCTGCGGATAGCGGCCATGCCGCTCATGGCGGGTCGGGGTGTCGGGTGTGTCCGAAGGCTGCGTCATCCCTTGGCTCCCTGGTGGAGCTGCCCCGCCGCCACGGCGGCGCGCGCCGCGCTGCGCACAGGCCGGCCGTGCAGCACGGCATGGGCGGCCAGGCCGATCACGAGGCCCCAGAACGCGCCGCCGATGCCCAGCAGTGTGATGTTGGCGGCGGCCGCCAGGAAGGTGATCAGCGCGGCTTCGCGGGTGCGGGCGTCGGCCATGGCGTTGGCCAGGCTGGTGCCGATGGTGCCCAGCAGCGCCAGGCCCGCCAGCGTGGTGATGAAGCTGGCGGGAAAGGCCATGAAGACGGCGGCCAGCGTGACGCCGAACACGCCGACCAGGATGTAGAACAGGCCCGCGGCGATGCCGGCGACCCAGCGCTTGGACGGGTCTTCGTGGGCCTCGCGGCCCGTGCAGATGGCGGCCGTGATCGCGGCGATGTTGAAGGCGTGCGCGCCCAGCGGCGCCATGAGCAGGGAGCCGA
>DATKFT010000256.1:0-1828 GCA_035544335.1 Pseudorhodoferax sp. | reverse complement strand
GCGACGTGTCGCTGCGCTACTTCACGCACGCGGGCGAGACCCAGGCGCTGGAGCGCATCTCGCTGGACGTGTCGGCCGGCGAGTTCGT
This sequence comes from Pseudorhodoferax sp., assembly GCA_035544335.1. GTDB lineage: Bacteria > Pseudomonadota > Gammaproteobacteria > Burkholderiales > Burkholderiaceae_C > Pseudorhodoferax. The sequence goes on along the minus strand of DATKFT010000256.1, from coordinate 1,740 downwards.
GAGCCTGATCGGCCAGTCCGGCTGCGGCAAGAGCACGCTGTTGTCCATCATCGCGGGCATCCTGCCGCCGTCCTCGGGCACCGTGCATGTGGACGGCAAGCCCGTCCTCGGGCCGTCGCCGCGCATCGGCTACATGCTGCAGCAGGACTACCTGTACGAGTGGCGAACCATCCTGGACAACGCCGTGCTCGGCGCCGAGATCCAGGGCCGCAACCTCAAGCAGGCGCGCGAGCGGGCCGCGCAGCTGCTGCACAAGTGCGGCATGGGCGACTTCCTGCACCACTACCCGCGCCAGCTCTCGGGCGGCATGCGCCAGCGCGTGGCGCTCGCGCGCACGCTGGTGACCAACCCCGACGTGGTGCTGCTGGACGAGCCCTTCTCGGCGCTGGACTCGCAGACCCGCCTGGCGATCGCCGACGAGGTCGTCGAGGTGCTGCGCAGCGAAGGCAAGTCGGTGGTGCTGGTCACACACGACATCGGCGAGGCCATCGCGATGACGGACCGCGTGGTCGTGCTGTCGCGCCGGCCGGGACGCATCAAGTCGCAGCACCTCATGCGCTTCGCGGGCCACGAGAACAGCCGGCCCAGCCCCTTCGAGGTGCGCGGCCTGCCCGAGTTCAACCGCTACTTCACCACGCTCTGGGACGAGCTGGACGTCCACGTCGAAGGCTGAACCACGATGACAACGACCGCACAAGGCGCCATCGCCGCGCCCCTGACCGGCCAGGCCAGCACCCCCCCCGCCGGCAGCGCCGGCATTCCCATGTCGCAGGCCAAACCACCCAGCCCCGAGTACCGCGCCTGGCTCGCGCGCGAGCAGCGCCGCCGCCACTGGGTCATGCTGGTGCGCGCCGCGCTGCTGCTGGCCAGCCTGGGCCTGTGGGAGTACCTGGCCCGCGCGCAGATCGTCAACCCCATGCTGACGAGCTACCCCAGCGCGCTGTGGCCCACCTTCCTGGACCTGCTGCGCAACGGCAACCTGCTCATGCACACCTGGACCACGTTCGCGGCCACGCTGGTGGGCTTCGTGCTGAGCATGGTGATCGGCATCGCGGTGGCGGCCGGCCTGTGGTGGTCGGGCTTCGCGTACAAGGTGCTGGACCCCTTCCTGGTCGTGGCCAACGCCATGCCCAAGATCGCCTTCGTGCCGATCTTCTACCTGTGGCTGGGCTCGGACTACTCGGTCTACGGCATGGCCGTCGCGATCGCCGTGTTCGTGACCATCATGGTGGTCTACGACGGCTTCCAGTCCATCGATCCGAACAAGATCAAGCTCGCGCACACGCTGGGCGCGAGCCGCGCGCAGGTGCTGCGCCTGGTGGTGCTGCCCGGCAGCGTGCCCACGCTGATCGCGGCGCTCAAGATGAACATCGGGCTCGCGCTCGTGGGCGTGATCGTCGGCGAGTTCCAGTCGGCCAACGCCGGCCTGGGCTTCCTGATCGTCAACGGCAGCCAGATCTTCAAGCTCAACATCGTGATGACCGCCATCGTGATCCTGGCCCTGATGTCGGGCCTCATGTACCTCGTCATCGCGCGGCTCGAAGCCGCGGTCGCCAAGCGCTACGGCTGAAGGAGAACCGCATGGAATTTCCGCAATGGGTGGTCGACCGTGTGCTCGCGCGGCAGGGCCGGCTGCACCCCTATGACCAGCTGCCGGCCCGCCAGACCGCCTTCGTGGTGGTCGACCTGCAGAACTACTTCACGCAGCCCGGCTACCAGGGCGAGAACGCGCCGGCGCGT
>DATKFT010000255.1:0-2356 GCA_035544335.1 Pseudorhodoferax sp. | reverse complement strand
GGTGCCAGCCAGGCCTCGAAGGCCAGGCGCAGCGCCGGCCAGTCGCCATCGACGATGGCGAACCAGGCCGTGTCGCGGCTGCGGCCCTTGACGACCACGGCCTGGCGGAACACGCCCTCGAACTGGAAGCCCAGGCGCTGCGCCGTGCGGCGCGAAGGCGCGTTCAGGCTGTGGCACTTCCATTCGTAGCGGCGGTAGCCCAGGTCCTCGAACACATGGCGCATCAGCAGGAACTGCGCCTCCGTGGACACGGGTGTGCGCTGCAGGCGCGGCGAAAAGGCCACATGGCCGACCTCGACCACGCCATTGGCCGCATCGATGCGCATCAGCGACAGCGTGCCGACGGCCTGCTCGCTGGCCAGGTCGATGACCGCGAAGTGCAGCGGATCCTCGCTCGCGGCCGCCGCCTGGGCATACCGGGCGTAGGCCTGTGCATCGGCGAACGGGCCGCTGCCCATGTAGGTCCAGTCGCGCCCGTCCTCGGCCTGGGCATAGGCTGCGTACAGGTCGGCCGCGTGGCGCTCGGCGTCCAGCGGCTCGAGCCGGCAGTACCGGCCCGCCAGCACGACGCGCTGGGGCCGCGGACGCGGCGTCCAGTGGGCCAGCACGGGGCCGACGGGTTGCGAGAAATCGTTGAGGGCATGGGACACGGTGCGCTGCTTTCGGTGAGCCGGTGGAAACACCGACGGTACGCCCGCACAGGCACCCTGCAAAGTACCATTCCTGGCATTTTTCATGGTGCCACGAAACCCTCCCGCCATGCCCGATCCGGTGTTCCAGCCCGACGCGCCGCTGCTGCGCGCACCCGATGCCCCGCCGCTGCAGCGCCAGTTGCACCAGCGGCTGCGCCAGGCCGTGCTGGACGGCCGGCTGGCCCCGGGCAGCCGCCTGCCGGCCACGCGCTCGCTGGCCGAGGCGCTGGGCGTGTCGCGCAACACGGTCACGGCCGCCTACGAGCAGCTGGCGGCCGAAGGTTTCGTGCAGCCCGACCGCCAGGGCACGCAGGTGGCGGCCCTGCAGCGCCCGACCGTGCCGCCCCAGCCCCTGGCCCGGCCCGCACTCGCGCAGCGGCTGGCCGGCCTGCACCCCGCACAGCCCCGGCCCGAACCCATGGCCGCGCTGCGGCCCGGCGTGCCGGCGCTCGCGCAGTTCCCGGCCGCGGCCTGGCGCCGCGCGCTGGACCGCGCCGCGCGCCTGGGCGGCCCGGCCGCGCTGGACTACGGCGATCCGGCCGGCGAGCCCGCGCTGCGCAGTGCCATCGCACGCCACCTGGGCATCGCGCGCGGTGTGCGCTGCACGGCCGATGCCGTGCTGATCACGGCCGGCGCGCAGGAGGCGCTGGCGCTGTGCGTGCAGCTGCTGGCCAACCCGGGCGAACGCGCCTGGATCGAGGACCCGGGTTACCGCGGCGCCCAGACCGCCTTCCAGGCCGGCCAGCTGCGCGTGCTGCCCTGCCGCGTCGACGCGCAGGGCCTGGTGGCCAGTGCGCGGGCCTGGCGCACACAGACGCCACGCCTGGTCTATACCACGCCCTCGCACCAGTACCCGGGCGGCGGCGTGCTGACGGTTGCGCGTCGGCTCGCACTGATCGCCGCCGCACGCACGCACGGCGCCTGGATCATCGAGGACGACTACGACAGCGAGTTCCGCCACGCCGGCGAGCCGCTGGGCGCCATGCAGGGCCTGGTCGCCGACGCGCCCGTGCTCTACCTGGGCACCTTCAGCAAGACCATGTTCCCGGCCCTGCGCATCGGCTTCCTGGTGCTGCCCGCAGCCCTGCACGCCAGCGTGCGCACGGCGCTCGCGCAGCTGGCGCGCCCGAGCCCGCGCCACCAGCAGCTGGCGCTGGCCGATTTCATCGAGAGCGGCCAGTTCAGCCGCCACCTGGGCCGCATGCGCCGGCTCTACCGCGAACGCCAGCAGGCCTTGCGCGCGGCGCTGCAGCAGCATCTGCGCGTGCCGCACCGCATCGAAGGCGGCCACAGCGGCCTGCACCTGCTGCTGCGGCTGCCGCCGCGCTACCCGGACCGGCGCCTGGTCGAGGCCGCGCGCAGCCACGGTATCGCGGCGCAGCCGCTGTCGGCGTTCGCACTGCAGCCGCTGGCGCAGGACAACGGGCTGGTGCTGGGCTACGGCAACACGCCATCGGAACGCTTCGACCCGCTGGTGCGCACGCTGGCGCGGCTGCTCGACGCGCTCGCGCCAGGCTGAGCCCGGCGCGGCGGCCCGGGACACCTGCGCGGCAGACATCCGGGCCCGCGCGGGGCCTGCAAGGGGGCGCAGGCCAGGCGCCGGACACAGTACAGGCCCCTAGAATCCGCGGCCATCCCCGCCCCGCCCGAAGGCACTCCATGGA
>DATKFT010000254.1:0-8735 GCA_035544335.1 Pseudorhodoferax sp. | reverse complement strand
CCGTCCCAGGCCAGGTCGGTCGTCGACTCGCCGATGCCGGCCGAGGAGTAGAGGTAGGCGGCCTGGCAACGGCCCGATTGCAGGCCAGCCAGCTGGTGCCGGTAGGCGGCCTTGCCGATCGTGATGTTGGAGGCCGACAGGTTGACCAGCACGGTGGCGCCGGCCAGCGCGGCGTAGCTGGACGGCGGGATCGGCACCCACAAGTCCTCGCAGATCTCGCAATGCAGGGCCAGCAGAGGCTGCTGGCGGGCCCGGAACACGAGGTCCGACCCGAAGGGCACGTCGCGCCCGAAAAGGCGCACAGAGGCCGCTAGCGCGGTTTCGGCTCCGGCGAACTGGCGGCCTTCGTAGAACTCGGCGTAGTTGGGCAGGTAGGTCTTGGGCTGCACGCCCAGCACCTCGCCACCGGCCACGACGGCCGCGCAGTTGAACAAGCGGTGGTCCACGCGCAGCGGCAGGCCCACGATGGCCACCGCATCACGCTCGCGCGTGGCCTGGACGACGCGCTGCAGCGCGTCCAGGCAGCGGTCCAGCAGGGCGGCCTGGTGGAACAGGTCGTCGCAGGTGTAGGCGGACAGGCCCAGCTCGGGAAACGCGACGACCGAAGCCCCCTGGTCGGCGGCCTGCTCGTACAGCCGCACGGTTTCCTCGGCGTTGAACACCGGATCGGCGACGCGGTTGCGCGGCACGGCCACGGCCACGCGCACGAAACCGTGGCGCCAGGGATGCAGGAAGGGCAGGTGGCTCAGTTCATTCGGCACGGCGCAGGTGTCCTTTCACGACGCGTGGTCGGCCGCGATGCTAACTGCCCGGCCCGTCCTCCTCGCGCAAGGTGCCGCAGTTCCAGCACTGCTCGAAGGGCCCCTCGATGATTTCGCTGCAGCCCGGGCAGGCCCAGCGGCGCTCCGGTGGGTGCTGGAGCTGCGCGACGAAGGCACGTGCACGGGCGAGTTGGGTGTCGTCGTGGATCCAGAGCTCGGGCAGGGCCTGGTCCGGCGGAATCTCGCCCACGATGCTGCCGGCGTATGCGCGCTGCACCGACACATCGAGTCCATCGCGCCGCAGCATGTCCGCCCACAGCGTGGCGACCATGAGATTGGGGGCTTGCACGATGCGCTGCATGGCGGGAGCCGATCGTACGCCGAGGGGGCCGGCGCACCGCCTATCTGTTCTTCAAATTCTTATATATATCAATAGTCGTAGTAGTAGAGCGGCGGCCCCCGCTGTGGATAAGTCGTTTTTTTCAAACGCTGGCAATAACTTGCGGTTCCGGCATGGGTGTGGGCGGGTGCGCTTTGCGCGTGCAGCGTGGAAGTGAACAACTCGGCCCGCGTGCGCGGCGCTGTGGACAAGCTCCGGCTTGTGCCGGAACTATCCACATGCTTGTTCTTCAGGGCGCGGAAATCCGCGGCGACATGCCTCCCGGGACGGGCAATTCGTGCCGGACGGTGCGCGGAGAGACGGTGACGATGGGGGAGGGGCGCTTGGCCAGGGCGCGTGGCGCCGGCTGCGGTTCGGGCGCGGCATGGGCGGACGTGGCCGCGCTGCCGGGCGGCACGAAGGTGGGCGCGGCATGGTGCTCGCTGTACAGCACGACAGCCGATACGAGCGCGAACAGGCCCAGGTGCAGCAGCACGCCGACACCCGGGCTTTCCAGGGTCCATTTTTTCATTCGCGTGGGATAATATCCCACAAATGACGCAAGCATCCCGGTCTGCCACCGTGCTGGCTTCGGTGCTGCGCCTGCTTCGGCCGGCCGTGCGCCTGCTGCTGCGGCACGGCGTGGCCTATCCCAGCTTTGCGGTGGCGCTCAAGCAGGTGTTCCTGGATGCCGCCCAGGAAGAACTGGCCGCCAGCGGCCAGAAGACCACCGACAGCGCGCTGAGCCTGCTGTCCGGCGTGCACCGGCGCGATGTGCGCCAGCTGCGCGCCGCCGCCGCCGCGGCGCCCGCCACGCCGCCACGCCACGCACTGAACATGGCCAGCCAGGTGGTGGCGCGCTGGCTCAGCGACCCTGTCTTCTCCGATGCGGATGGCCAGCCGCTGGCATTGCCACGCCAGGGCGAGAACGGCAGCGCAAGCTTCGACGCGCTGGTCGCAGCCATCAGCACCGACGTGCGGCCGCGTGCCGTGCTCGACGAACTGCAACGCCTGGGCCTGGTCGAGGACGGCGAGCAGGGCCTGCGCCTGCTGGTCGCCGGCTTCGTGCCGCGCCACGGCTTTTCCGAAATGCTCACGCTGCTCGAGCGCAACGTGGGCGATCACCTGGCCGCCGGCTGCGCGAACCTGGACGGCGACGACAACTTTCTCGAGCAGGCGGTCTTCACCGACCAGCTCACGCCCGAATCCGCTGCCCACCTGCACCTGCTTGCCGCCAAACAGTGGCGCCAGGCCTCCCGGCAGATGCTGCGCGAGGCGCAGCTGCGCTTCGACCACGACCAAGCCCATGCTGCCCCCACGCAGCGCACGCAACGCGTGCGCTTCGGCAGCTACTTCTATGCCACGCAAGACGATGAAACGACTCCTTGAGCTGTTCGGACACCGTGTTCTTCGGCTGGCTGCAAGTGCCGTCGTCATGGCTGCGCTGGCGGCCTGCGGGCCCGGCACAGGAGGCACGGGAACCGGACCGGGGATGTCTGCCGGTCTGGCGGCGGGGACCTACAACGGCCTGTTGAACCAGGGCGCGTTGCCGACGGTGCCCTTGCCCTGCGGCGAGCACTGCGGCGCCGAGGTCAGCCTGTCGGTCAGCGAAGCGCGCGTGGAACTCAGCCTGCCGTGCCAGCGCTTCGTGTACGACGGCCACTGGGCTTTCGACAGCATGGGGCAGGCCGAACTGGTGGGCCGCTGGCAGCAACTCGTGCAGGTCGGCGACGAGGCGGTGCTCGAACAGCAAAGCGCACGTCTGGCGCTGACGGTGGGCCTGCCCGACGAACAGGGCCTGCGGGTGCAGCTGACCGTCACGGGGCTGGACGGGTTGGCGCTGGTCGGGCCCGTGCAGCTGCAGGGGGGCGCGCAGGCGAAAGCCGGCGCCGCTATCTCTTGTCTATAGTCTTATAGATCTAATTAGTGGTAGTAGTAGAGCAAACCGTTTTTTGTGGGCAAGTCGATTTAATTGAAGCGTGGCAAGGACTTGCGAAATTCACAGCCATGTGGGCGGAGCCCTGGCAAGCGCGGCGCCAATGCTGAACAACTTCGGCGCGCCGCCGCCGGCTGTGGATAACACCTGGCTTGTGCCGGAACTATCCACAGGCTTGTTAGCGATGCCCCTGCTGCGAAAGTTACAAACGGTGCCTTCCTACACACTGCGGTGCTAGGCGTGCCTAACATCGATCCGCACAAGCAAAAAAGCAAAGGATCTGCAATGGCGAGAACCACGAGAATGGCCCTGGCTGCGCTGTGGCTGGCAACTGCCACGTTGGCCCAGGCGCAAGGTGCACCGCAAGGCTTGGGTGTGTACCTGGAAGCAGGGCGGGCACCCCACCACGGCGCCACGACCGACGCGTTGACACTGGGCGTGCGCGCACCCACCGGCATTCAGTTCTTCGAAGGACGGCTGACCCTGGCGGTCGATGCCTATGCGAGCCGCTGGCATGCCGATGCGCTGCCTGGCGAGCGCGACAATTTCACGCAGCTGGGCCTGGTGCCCATGCTGCGCTGGCGCTTCGACGAAGGGCGCTCGCCCTGGTTCGTCGAGGGCGGCGTCGGGGCGTCCTACCTGCTCGACAGCTACCGCACGCGCACCAAGGAATTCGGTTCGCGCTGGAACTTCAGCGACCATCTGGGCGTGGGCCTGAGCTTCGGCGAACACCGGCGCCACGAGCTGGGCGTGTACCTCAAGCACGTGTCCAACGCGGGCCTCAAGAAGCCGAACCCCGGCGAGACCTTCTACCTGGTGCGCTACACCTACCTCATGTGAGGGGAGCCGTGCCTGCCTCAGGCGGGCACGGGCGCGCTTGTGTTGCCGCTACAGATCGATCACGGCCGCCAGCGGCGCGTGGTCGGACAGCTTGTTCCACGGCGCGCCCGGCAGCACGATGGGCGAGTGGGCACTGGCGTTGCGCACATAGATGCGGTCCAGTGACAGCACCGGAAACTTGGCCGGGAAGGTCTTGGCCGAATGTCCGTTCGCATGGACGAACACCTCGCGCAGACCAGCCAGATCCTGCAGCACGTCGTGGGCACGGCGGCGCCAATCGTTGAAGTCGCCCGCCACGACCACCGGGGTGCCGGTGGGCACCTTGGTGTTGATCATGTCGGCCAGCAGGCGCAGCTGCTCGCGCCGGTGCGATTCGCGCAAGCCCAGGTGCACGCAGAACACATGCAGGTGCTGGGACCGGCCCGGGATTTCGAGCTCGCAATGCAGCAGGCCGCGGCGTTCGGGGCCGGGCAGCGACACGTCGCGGTTTTCCTGGTGGACGATCGGAAACTTGGACAGCACCGCGTTGCCGTGGTGGCCGTGCGGGTAGGCGGCGTTCTTGCCGTAGGCGAACTGGGGCCAGATCGAATCGGCGAGGAACTCGTAGTGCGGTGCCTCGGGGTAATCGGCATGGCGCGAGGCGTGCCGTGCGTGCGTGCCCAGCACCTCCTGCAGGAACACCACATCGGCATGCACATGCCGCACGGCTTCGCGCAGTTCGTGCAGCATGAAGCGCCGGTTGAACGTGGTGAAGCCCTTGTGGATGTTGACCGTCAGAATCTTCAGTCGGGTGCCGGTGCTCTCGGCGGTGGAGGCGGGGCTGCTGTAGTGCATGAAGCGGGGGGATGTCGCAGGACAGGCGTCGGTTGTACCGCAGGCACCGTGGCCGGCGTTGTAGGACGCCCGCCGGACACCGGGTCTGTTGGACCCGATAGATCCGGCTGCGGGGCCGCAGGTTCCCCGCGCGGCCTCAGCCCTTGTGCTCGGGACGGGGCGGCATGCCGTGGTGCGGATGCGGCGAGCGTGGCCCCATCGCGGTGCGCTGGTCGAACAGCGCCTGCTGCTGCGGGGTCAGCGCGCCATACAGGCGCAGCGTGGCGTCGGCGCGGCGTTCCATCGCAGCGGCGCGCTCGGACTGCATTGCGCGCATGTGCTCGATGCGCTGTGGCGTGTTCAGCTTGCGCAGCGTGTCGGGGTCCATGCGTCCGGCCCGGGGGCCCGGCAGCATGCTGGCGGTGTAGAGGTTCCAGACGGGTTCCTGTTCGGCCGTGATCTGGAGTTCCTGCTTGAGCCTGGCCTCGCGCTGGGCCAGGCGCTGTGCGGGATCCGGGCGGCCCGCGTCGCGGACCTGGCGTGCCGTGGCGTCGGGGGGCGCGGCGCTGGTCGATGGGGCCTGGGCAAGGGCAGCAGCGGCCAGGCCGGCCAGGCTGCCCGCCAGGACGATGCGCTTGAAGGAGGGGAATGAGCGGGTCATGGAAGACTTCCTTTCTGTAGCAGAACCGCAGCCGGCGCATGGCCTTGCTGCCTGGCCAGTGTCTGGCGTCCATGTATCGCCGCCGTGCAGCTTTGCCGCCTGTTTGTAAAGATCGCGCAAGGAAGTTCGGCACCCCGGGCAAGGCGGCTGCAACGACAATAGCCGGCTTTTCCGTGCAACGAGAGCGAGCAGTGTTCAAGAACGTGATGGTGTACAAGCTCGGTGGTGCCTGGACGGCGACCTCCGAACAGATCGAGGAGGCGCTGCAGGCGCAGCGCTTCGAGGAATGCGGCGCGACGCAGGAACGTTCAGCGGGCTGGGTGCCGCCGCGTGGCGAGGAGCACGGCCCGCTGGTCGAATCCGTCGGCGGCCAGTACCTGCTGCGCCTGGCGGTCGAGAGCAAGTCCGTGCCGGCGTCCGTGGTCAAACGCAAGGCCGAGGAACGGGCCCAGCAGATCGAGGCCACCACGGGCCGCAAGCCCGGCAAGAAGGAAATCCGCGACCTGCGCGACGAGGCCAAGCAGGCCTTGCTGCCCGTGGCCTTCTCCAAGCGCGGCGCCACGCTGGTGTGGATCGACCTGCAGGCGCGCCGCCTCGTCGTGGACGCGGGCAGCCAGAACCGCGTGGATGAGATCATCGGCCTGCTGGTGCAGGTGCTGGACGGCTTCGCGATCCAGGAAGTGCACACCGCCACCTCGGCGACCGCCGCGATGTCCGAATGGCTGAGCAGCCAGGAGCCGCCGGCCGGCTTCTCGATCGACCGCGAATGCGAGCTCAAGGCCACGGACGCGTCCAAGTCCGTGGTGCGCTATGCCCACCATGCGCTGGACATCGAGGAGATCCGCCAGCACATCGCCGAAGGCAAGCTGCCCACGCGGCTCGCGATGACCTGGTCGGACCGCGTGTCCTTCGTGCTGACCGAGTCCATGCAGCTGCGCAAGCTGCAGTTCCAGGACGGCGTGTTCGAAAAGACCTCGCAGGAGAAAGAGGACAACTTCGATGCCGATGCGGCGATCTCCACGGGCGAGATCAGCCAGTTGCTGCCGGAACTGCTGCAGGCACTGGGCGGCGAGATCGAGCTCGTGGCGGCCGTGGATGCACCAGCGCCCGCACCTGCTGCCACGTCGGCCCAGGCCAGCGACGACGACGCGCCTTTCTGAGGCTCAGATCATCGCCAGTGGCGTCTTGCGCGCCGGTGGTGCATAGCGGCGCGCGAGCTCGGCCGCGACCTCGGGCAGCAGGCTGAGTTCGGCGGCCTGCAGGTTCTCGCGCAGATGGGTTGGCCCCACGGCCTTGGGCAGTGCGCAAACGCCGGGCTGCGCGAGCAGCCAGGCCAGTGCCAGCTGGGCTGGCGTACAGCCCTGCGCCTGGGCGAGCGCGTGCAGCGCAGCGTCGTCGGCGAGTGCCCCCTGGTCCAGCGGGCTGTAGGCCATCAGCGCGACCGCATGCGCGCGCAGCCAGGGCAGCAGGCTGTGGGCCGGGCCGCGCTCGCTCAGCGAGTAGTAGACCTGGTTGGCCGCGCAGGCATCGCCACCGTCGACGGACCACAGTTCCTGCATGTCGTCCACGTCGAAGTTGCTGACGCCCCAGCGCGCGATGCGGCCGGCCGCAACCAGCGACTCCATGGCGTCCACGGTCTCGGCCAGCGGCACGCTGCCGCGCCAGTGCAGCAGGTACAGGTCGAGCCGGTCCACGCCGAGCCGGCGCAGGCTGCGTTCGCAGGCCGCCACGGTGCCCTGGCGGCTGGCGTTGTGCGGATAGACCTTGCTGACCAGGAACAACGATTCGCGCCGCAGGCCGGCGCGCTGGGCTTGTGCCAGGGCCTCGCCGATGGCCTCTTCGGACCCGCCGTCGCCATACATCTCGGCCGTGTCGATCAGGCGCCAGCCCATGTCCAGTGCGCTGCGCAGCGCCTGTACCTCGGTCGCGCGGCGCCGCGCGGATTCACCGATCCGCCAGGTTCCCAGGCCCAGAGCGGGCAGTGCCGGGCCAGCGCCCGGCAAGGCGATGCTGTGCATGTGTTGTTCCTCGCGCCGGCTTGTGCGCGCCGGCATGGGGGCGACTCTATCCCGAGCAGACAGGTGCGTGCCAAGCTGACGCGCCTGTTGGGTTTGTACGCAAATGTTGCGTTGCCCGGCATGGTGCGTGCGGTGGATGCGAAGCCAGTGCGCGTCCTGCGGGCCTGGGCAGCCCGCGGCGGCATCGGTAGCCGGTGCGTTGGGTTACATAAGTTGCAAACGGCTTTGGGCTGCTTGCCAAGTGTGTCCCCTAGGATGGAGTTTTGATCGGAGAACGCCCTGTGGCCCTGCAATCCCCCTTTTTCGGCAAGCGTGAAAACGAGCCCTTGAACAGCCGGCCCAGTACGCTCAACACCACGTCCTCGTTGCAGCCTTCTTCTCCGTCCAACACCATGAACCCTTCCGTGACCTCCAGTGCCACGCCGGTTGCCGCAGCGCCCGCCAGCCCGGCGGCGCAGGAACCCGGCAGCAAGCTCATCGTCGGTCCGAACATCAAGCTCAAGGGCGTGGAGATCACCGACTGCGACACGCTGGTGGTGGAGGGCACGGTGGAAGCCACCATGGATTCGCGCGTGATGCAGATCGCCGAGCAGGGCGCATTCAAGGGGTCGGCTGAAATCGACATCGCGGAGATCCGCGGTGCGTTCGACGGCGATCTCGTGGTCCGCGAAAAGCTCGTGGTGTATTCCACGGGCAAGGTCAGCGGCAAGATCCGCTACGGCAAGGTCGTCATCGAAGAGGGCGGCCAGATCTCGGGCGAGATCAGCTTCGGCGGCGCCGCCAAGGCGACGGGCAAGCCAGGGCAGCCCGGGGCCTGACCCGGCCCAGCCCCAATGGCAAACGCCGGCTCGCAGGCCGGCGTTTTGCATGGTGCGGCAATCCCGGTTTGTCAGGCCGGCAGGGCGGGGTAGTCCGTGTAGCCCTGTGCACCGCCGCCGTACATCGTGGCGCGGTCGGGTGCCTGCAGTGGCGCATGCTCGCGCAGCCGCCGCACGAGGTCGGGGTTGGCGATGAAGGGCCGGCCGAAGGCCACGAGGTCGGCGCCATCGGCGACGGCCTGGTCCGCAAGCTTGCGGTCGTAGGCGTTGTTGACCATCCAGGCACCCTTGCCGCCTGCATGGCGGTAGGCGGCCTTGAGCTTGGGGTAGTCGAAGGGCCGATCCTCGATCTCGCGCGGGCCGCCCGTGGCGCCCTCGATCACGTGGATGTAGGCCAGTCCCAGCGGTGCGAGCTCGGCCAGCAGCGCTTCGAACAAGGGCTGCGGATCGGGGTCGGAGATGCCGTTGGCCGGCGTGACGGGCGAGATGCGCAGGCCCACACGGCCGGC
>DATKFT010000253.1:0-1606 GCA_035544335.1 Pseudorhodoferax sp. | reverse complement strand
CCAGCAGGCGGCATTCGGCCGCCGTGAGCCCGGCCTTGCGCGGCGGCGCCGCCAGCAGGCAGGCGGGCGGCGCGCCCTCACCCAGCATCAGCGCCAGCACGGCCGGGTGCACATAGGCCTTGCGGCACACGGCCACCGTGTTGCCGAGCCGGGCCGCCACCTCGGCCAGCAAGGCCTTGGCGACCGTGCGCCGGGCCGCGGCCGACGCCTCGGGCGCGCAGGGCTGGCTGCAGGCGAGCGCCAGCGCATGCACGCTGGCGTGCCAGGTGCGGAAATCCTTGGCCGTGAAATCGCCGCCGCTGGCCGCGCGCAGGTAGGCGTTGACCCCGTCCGAATCGATGGCATGGCGGTCGCCGGCCTCGTCCAGGTACTGGAACAGCTCCTGGCCCGGCAGCTCCTGGCAGCGGCGCACCACGCGGGCCACGCGCGCGTCGTCGAGCGCCACCGCATGCTCCACGCCGCTCTTGCCCTTGAACTGCAGCCGCACGGTGCCACCGCGCACCCGCGCATGGCGGTTGCGCAGGGTGGTCAGCCCGTAGGAGCCGTTCTCGCGCGCGTAGCTGTCGTTGCCCACGCGCGCGAGCGTGGTGTCCAGCAGGCGCACCACGGCCGCGAGCACGCAGTCGCGCCGCGGCGGCCCTGCCTGCGCGAGGTCGCGCCGCACGGCGGCCCGGATGCGCGGCAGCACGGCCGCGAAGGCCTGCAGCCGCGCGTACTTGCCGCTGTCCTGCGCGAGCCGCCAGTCGGCGTGGTAGCGGTACTGCTTGCGCCCGCGCGCATCGCGGCCCGTGGCCTGCAGGTGGCCGTTCGCGCGCGCGCAGATCCAGACCTGGGTGTAGGCCGGCGGAATCGCGAGCGCACGGATGCGGCGCAGCACCGCGGCGTCGGCCAGCCGCGTGCCGTCGGGCCGGCAGTAGGCGAAGCCCTTGCCGCTGCGCCGGCGCGTGATGCCGGGCTGGCCGTCGTGCACATAGACCAGGCCGGCCGGCACGGCGGGCATGGAGGCATCGGCAGGAACAGCAGCAGCGGACATCGGCCGCCATGCTGGCGGGACGGCGCAGGCAAGGGCGTCGGACAGCTTGGGCGATGCCTGTCGGAAAGCGGCGGCACGGAATCTGCTGAGGCCTGCTTATGTGCACAATTTTTTGATGAAAGTGCACAAAGCCGGTGCGCCGCGGGCGGCGCACCACGCCCCCGTTTCCACCGGAGATCCGCATGGACCCGTCGCACCTTCCTCCCCGCCGCCTGGCACTGCGCGCCGTGGCCGCGCTCTGCACCGTCCTGGCCGCCGCGCCCTGCGCCTGGGCGCAGGACGCCGCCAGCTACCCCGACCGCCCGGTCAAGATCGTCGTGCCCTTCCCGCCGGGCGGCGCGGCCGATGTCTACGCCCGCCTCGTGGGCCTGAAGCTCGGCGAGGCCTGGGGCGGCAGGCAGAGCGTGGTCATCGACAACCGCGCGGGCGCGGGCGGCGTGATCGGCACCGACGTGGCGGCCAAGGCGCAGCCCGACGGCGGCACCTTGCTCATGGTCACCATCGGCCACGCGGTCAACCCCTTCATGTACGGCAAGCTGCCCTACGACACGCAAGCCGACCTCGTGCCCGTGG